>VERS01000079.1 GCA_018882545.1 Mycobacterium sp. | reverse complement strand
CACGAGGTGACGCCGACGCCCGACGGGTGCCTGGTCCGGTTCACCACACCGGGGTGGGCCGCCGCCTACCTACCGGTGTGCGCGACAGCGCTGGCGCGCATCGAAAAGCTGGTCGGCTATCCGCAGTAGGACCGGGTCGCGGTGTCCAGGGCCTGCCGGTAGAGCGGGTCGAGCCGACGCTCGGCGGCCACCGCCGACTTGGCGGCGGCCAGTCGCAGCGGGCACTCCGGAGACCTCAGGACCGGCCACTGTTCGGCGATCTCGTCGACCATTTGGCGGTTGAGACCGTCGATGACCGCACGCGAGGCGGACAGATCAGGGGCCGTGGCAGGGGCTGCTGCGGGGTCGAACTTCCACCAGGAGAACCGGTTGTACTGGATCGCCTCGGTGGCGTTGATCTGGTCGGTGAACAGTCGGGTGACGTAATCGGCTGGCAAATTGGATGATTCGGCTTCAACCGTCACAGCATGCAGCACCTGGGCGACCCTGGCCGGATCGGTGATCGGCCCGCCGCCCAGCCATTTGCTCGCCGCGACCGGATCGGCGGTCAGCAGGCGCTGGGTGGCCGCGTCGATCAGGTCGTAGAGCGGTTCCTCGCCGGTCGCCGCGACCGGAGCGGCAGAACCGAGCGCCGCGGCCATCCCGAGCGCCGCGACGGTGGCCCGGATCGCGCTCAGCCGACCGGGCCCTTGGCCAGCAGCACCGGCACGGTGCGCGGGTTGCCGAACCGGTCGATCCAGGTCAGCATGATGGTGTTACCCGGGCGGCGCTGATCCATAAGGTTGGACAGGTCCGCAGCCGAGTTGACCGGAATGCCGTCCACGGCGGTGATCACATCCCCGCCCTGCAGACCCGCGATCCCGGCTGGGGTGCCCGGCAACACCTGACGCACCACTGCGCCGCGCGGGCCGCCCAGCGCGAGGGCGTCGGCGATGGCGACACCGATGAACGCGGAGTCACCCAGATGGACCCCGGGCGCCGGTGCCCCCGAACGAATCTGATTGGCGATGGCCATCGCCCGGTCGATCGGGATCGCGAACCCTTCCCCACCGGACACCCCGCCCATCCGGAACTCCAGCGTCGCGGCCACCGTCACCCCGACCACCTGCCCGGCGTTGTTGACCAGCGGCCCGCCGGAGTCACCGGGCCGGATCTCAGCCGCCACCCGGATCAGGTCGAACAGCTCCCGGGAGTCCCCGCCGGCCTCGTTGGTCGCCCGCACCGAGGCACCCAGCTGGGTGACCGTGCCCGGCGCGTAGCTGGGCGGGCCACCGGTGCCGTTGGAGTTGCCGACCGCCGCGATGGGGTCACCGACGCGGACCGTGGCCGAGGAGCCCAGTGCCGCGGTGGGCAGATTGTTGGCGCCCCGCAGTCGGATGACGGCGATGTCGTTGGCGCGGTCGAAGCCGAGCACGTCGACCTGGTAGCTCTGGCTGTTCGCCAGGCTGATGACCCGGATGTCGGTGGACCCCTCGATGACGTGGTTGTTGGTCAGCACATCGCCGTTGGGGCTGATGACGATTCCGGTGCCGGCCCCGGCGGCACCCTGGTAGCCCAGCGTGGTGTCGATGTCGACCAGTCCGGGCACGACCCGGCTCAGCAGTGCCGACTGGTCCAGCGGAAGGGCCGGGACCGGGGCGACCGGGTCGGCGGTCGCCGGTGCGACGGCCACCGCGACGAACACCGTCAGCACGCTCAGAACGCCGCAGAACCGGCGGCCCCGTTTTGCCCGGGGGCGTGGATAGGTGGAATCCATACCATCAACTGTGCCTGAAAATCCGACAAAAAGGCAGTTCGCCCGGCGACCGGCTGCGCCGAGGGTTTAGAACCGGCGAACTCCGGGCACCCGGGTCGCAGGTCGCGATGGCCCGTGTGGAGGGAAAGTGCGGGTGGTGCGGCTCAACGGAGCACGTCCGACGAGAGTTTCGTCACAGGGCGGCGGTTCGGGGCAACCGGAGGAGGGCGAAGGTTGGCGGAGACACCCGTCCGGCAGCTTGAGCCGCACTTCGGCGACATCCAGCACCATTACGACCTGTCCGACGACTTCTACGGGTTGTTCCTGGACCCGAGCCGGACCTACAGCTGTGCCTATTTCGATCGCAGCGATATGACGCTGGAGGAGGCCCAGAGCGCCAAGATCGACCTGGCTCTGGGCAAACTCGGGCTCCGATCGGGAATGACGTTGCTCGATATCGGCTGTGGGTGGGGCAGCACGATGGTGCGCGCCCTGCGGGACTACGACGTCAACGTGATCGGTCTGACGCTGAGCAGAAACCAGGCCCGCCATGTCCGCGCCCTCCTGGCGAACGACCCCAGCCCCCGGTCCAAGCGGGTCCTGCTGCGGGGCTGGGAGCAGTTTGACGAGCCGGTGGACCGGATAGTCACGATCGGAGCTTTCGAGCATTTCGGTCGCGACCGCTACAGCCGGTTCTTCCAGATGGCTAAAGCTGTGCTGCCCTCGGACGGAGTTATGTTGCTGCACAGCATCGTTCGTCCCAGCAACGAGGACTACGCCGAGCGTAACCTGCCGATCAGGATGCGCCACGTCCGGTTCATGAAATTCATCCAGACCGAGATCTTCCCCGGCGGGGATCTGCCGCAGCCGCAGGACATCGCTGACCACGCCGCCGCGGCCGGGTTCGCCCTACAGCGGACGCAGTCGTTACGGATGCACTACGCCAGGACCCTGCAGTGCTGGGCGGCCAACCTGGAAGACAACCGGGAACAGGCGCTGGCGATCCAGCCTCGCGAGGTCTACGAACGCTATCTGCGCTACCTGAGCGGGTGCGTGGAACCGTTTCGCGAGGGCTACATCGACGTCTGCCAGTTCACCCTGGTGCAAACCGGCTGAGCGAAAACCCCGGTAAACCCTCGGTAGCATCGGCGGAACGATGTTCCGCTCCCGTCTCCGGTCTAGGCCGTTCGTCGCCACACTCGCCGGCACCCTCGTGGCGCTGCTGGCCCTCGGCGCCCTGCTCGTCGTCAGCCACCGGGCGTTCAAGCCGCCGCCGCCGGTATCGGTGACACCGCTCAGCGACGCCCAGTCCCGCAGCCAGGTCATTGAGGTGGCCCGGCAGTTCGCCGGCGCCGGCAAACTGCGCGCACCCACTGCCGGCTATCTGCTGGTGTCGTGCAGCAGCGTCGAACAGCCGCCCTACCAGGGCATCATCTACGTGACCTTCGATGTGCCCCGGGTCGCCGAGACGAAGGCCTACTTCGACGAGATCGAAACTGCGATGACCGCGGCGGGCTGGCGCAGAGGCGAACCACCCGGCCGCCATCCCGGCGGGCGCACGCTGGCCAAGAACGGTCTGGTCGCGATCTACTACCGGCACCCCGACCTGCCCGGACGCGGTGTGCTGCAGGTGTACGGGGAATGTCGCAACCTCACCGACCACCGACAGGACAGCACCGGTTTCGTCGACGTCACCGGTGAACTGGTGGGTTGAATCAGCCGCCGGTCGGCATCGGAACGTAAGGACTTTGGTCCCCGGCTCGGCGGGCCTTTCACCCGTGTCTGCAACGGTCGGTCACACATAAACTGGCCGGCATGGCTTATGTGATCACCAGCGCATGTGTGGACGTCAAGCACAAGGCCTGCGCGGCCGAGTGCCCGGTGGACTGCATCTACGAAGGCGACCGGACCATGTACATCAATCCCGAGGAGTGCGTCGACTGCGGCGCCTGTCGGCTGTTATGCGAAGCCGACGCCATCTTCTACGAGGACGACCTGCCCGAGAGTGAACAGAAGTTCCGGACCGACAACGCGGCATTCTTCACCGCGGTGCTCCCGGGACGCGACGTGCCGCTGGGCACACCGGGCGGGGCCGCCGGCCTGGGTCCCGTCGGAGTCGACACCCCGATGGTCGCCTGCCTGCCACGCTGCTAGACCGCCGCGTGTCCTGGCCTCGGATGTGTAACGCGGTCCGGGGTTCCGGGGAAGTACGGGTCTGGTTCCTGAATAATCTCTGGGACCGCTTCGGCATCTAGACTTGAAGTTGCCGGAGCGATTCGACGGACAGGGAGCCACACAACGACATGGTCACAGCATTGAGACGGGCGCTCGCCGCTGCCGGTATCGCGATTGCCGCGATGGCCGCCGCCGCGCCGACCAGTGTCGCCGCAATCGCCCCGGCGGCGACTGCGGCGACCGTGGCCTCGGTGATGCCCTACAACGGGCAGACCGTCGGTGTTGCCGCGCCGATCGTGGTGACTTTCACCGGTCCGGTCACCGACCGCGCCGCCGCCGAGCGCTCCATCCAGGTGACCTCTCACACCGCCATGACGGGCCGTTACGAGTGGCGCAACGCCACCACCGTGGCCTGGACGCCCGACCAGTTCTGGCCGGCCCACTCCACCGTGCAGCTGATGGCCGGGGGGCAGCGCCGCAGCTTCGGAACCGGCTCGACGGTGCTCGGCGTCGGCAGCATCTCCAACTACACCTTCACCGTCAGCATCGACGGCGTGATCATGCGCCAGATGCCGGCCTCCTTCGGCAAGCCCCGCTTTGCGACCCCGGTCGGGTCGTTCAGCGTGCTCGAGAAGTACAAGTCGATCGTGATGGACTCCCGCACGATCGGGATCCCCCTCGAGGATCCCGAGGGCTACAAGCTCACCGTCGCCGACGCTGTGCGGATCACCTGGGGTGGGGTGTACGTGCACTCCGCACCGTGGTCGGTCGGCTCGCAGGGCTGGGCCAACGTCAGTCACGGCTGCATCAACCTCAGCCCGGACAATGCGCTGTGGTACTTCAACCAGGTCGGTTACGGCGACCCGGTCGTCATCAACTGGTAGACCGCCTACTTCGGGTGGGTCGCGTGGAAGTCGACCCTCACGTCGTCGGAGACCTTCATCGCGCCCAGGAACAGCGAGATGAGCTTCACCCCGAAGTCGGTCTGCAGCAACCGCACCTGAGCCGACAGTCGTAACGCGTCACCGGTGTCCTCGACGGCCACCTCCACGGCCTGTGGCCGGGTAACGCCGTGGATCTCCACCGAACCGTTCAGCCGGTACCCTCCGGCCGTCTGGGTGATGTCGTCGGAAACGAACCGGATGCGGGGAAATTTCCCGGCGTCCAACGACTTCAGCGCGTTGGATCGGGCTACGCCCTTCTCGGTGTCTCCCAGCGGGGTGAGCCCGCCCTCCCCGCTGAGGATCTCCAGGGAGTCGGTGTCGACGGTCAGTTCGGCGTGTGTCGGTGTGTCGCCGGACCAGTCCACCGATGCCCGCCACGACCGCATCGCCATGGTCAGTCGGTGGCCCATCCGGGCGGCCCGGCCGGTGACACCGGTATGTAGCAGCAGTTCGCCGTGGGAGGGGTCGAGACTCCAGGTGGCCATGGGTCAGCGCGACTCGGTCGGGGACAGGGTCACCGTCGTGGTGCTCACCGTCGGTGAGGACGGGGTGGCCGGGGCTGCCGGGGTGCTCGGGGCCGCCGAAGCCGTCGGACTGGGGGCCGGGGCGCTGCTCGGCGTCGCGTCGGTCGGGCCTGGTTCGCCGAACTCCAGCCACCGGCTGCGGTAGAGCACGGCGTCGCCCTCGGACACCAGCAGTGCCTCGGGCGACACCGAATAGCTGACGCCGTCGTTATCGGCTGAGATCGTGCCGTCGGCGCCCCGGGTGGCCGGCAACGTTAGTTCTGCCTGGTCGCTGAGGCGCACCCCGCGGTACTCCAGGAGCCCGTCGGGGGCACGGCAGATCGCCACCAGGGACTGCGCGGTGCGGCCGAACACCACGGCGGTGTCATCGCAGCGGGCCGCGGTATCGGGGTAGCCGTATTCGTCGCTGGCGTAGTCGGTGCTGCCCTCGGTGGGGCTGGCCCCCGCCGGTGCAACGGCGACCGCCGCGACCGTCAATGCGGTGGCGGCGACGGCCAGGGCCGATCCCAGTGCAGACGACACGCGTGCTCCCCTCGACCGATCTGCTGTCGATCTCTCTATTGACACCAACCGCCCCAGCGAACCATTTCCGGCCGGTAATCCTGCGCTGCGGCGGTGTTTCGGGGCCGTGTCGGGTCGACGGCGGGCCCGCTACCCTCAGACGGTGTCCGCCAAGCGGCTGGTCTTCACCGGCCACATCGCCGGTTTGGGCACCACCGCCGGGGTGCGCCTGGTGGTCGGGACCTGGGCGGTGTCGCCCTTCGGGCCGTTCACCGACGTGATGGTGCAGACGCGGGCCGACGAGCGGATCCTGTTGGCGCCGAGCGTGGCGGTAGCCGACTTCGTCGCCGCCACCTACACCTTCGACCGGGTCGAATTGGGGCCGGTAAGCGCAGTGATGTCTGCCCACCGACTGGCGATCACCGCTCCGGGGCTGGACCTGGTAATCGACATCGGCGGGGCGGCGCCCGTGGACCGGCTGCTGCGTCTGGTCCCGGCCCGGCTGGCGACCCGACCGTGGTGGCTGCGGGCGATCAACCCGATCGCGGCGCGCATCGTGCCCGGCGTGCGCACCGCAGGCAGCGCCGGCAACGGGCGCCGCGAGTACTACGGCGTGCGACGCTCCCGGCTGATAGAGGCGGCCGGCGGCAGCTTCGCCGGACGGGACCTCGGCGACCTGGGACCGCTGGATCCGCCGGTCGGCTTCGGGTTCTCCTCAGCGCCGTCCACACCGCAGATCGTCGACGTCACAACGACCATCGACATACCCGACCCCGTGGTGGCCTGACCGGTTGATGACGCGTCTAAGACGTGTCACGTGCGGTGCCCCGGCGGTCGTGCGGATCCAGGCACGGCGCCATTCCCACGGAGTCGCGCGGTTTGTCGCAGCCGGAAGGCGATCAGCGGTTAGGCTAGCGGCCATGTTCCGCGAATTGTTGATCGCAACCGCCGTCGTGGGTGGCGCGCTGGGGGCGGCGCCGGCGGCCGGTGCCGACGGAACCCAGCGGTCCTACCCCGGCGACGTGCCCAATATGGTCTACGACGCAGCGCTGAGCGCGCCCTGCTACCGGTGGGACCGGTACATCTTCGGACGCGGGATGGGCGGTGAGGCGCTGGCCTGCCACTTCCTCCCGAATCTGTCCTACGTCGGCATGGACCGCCCGCCCCCGGGAACCGGCTTCTGGGTGATCTCGAATCGCCTCTACGGTGTCCAGGAAGTCGGGTCACCGTGCCCGGGTCCGGCGGCGGCGGCACAGTCGCCGGACGGCTTGCCGATGCGGTGCCTGGGCGCCAGGGGCTGGCAGCCCGGTTACCTCAAGGTCGGCGACTGGGGTAACGGCAGTTCCTTCGTTCCCGCCGGCTGAGCGCTCCGGCCGAGGGTCAGACGGACGCGGCTTCGTTGAGTTCGTTGAGCCTGTTGGTGGCGTCCAGGTATTCCTGAACCCACCGCTGGATCACCGCTGAGGTCTTCTCCACCCGGGTGAGTTGGCCCACCACCTGGCCGACCGGGTTGAAGGCGACCTCGACGGTCTCGTCGGGGTAGCGGCTTGTGGCGGCGACCGCCATCCCGGAGACCATGTACTGCAGCGGCATTCCCAGCGGTTCGGGGTTGCCCGGGGTTTCCCAGGCCCGGGTCCACTCGTTGCGCAGCATCCGGCACGGCTTGCCGGTGAAGGACCGGCTGCGGACGGTGTCGCGGCTGGTCGCCTTGGCGTAGGCCGCCTGCTGAACCGGGGTGTTCTCGGCCTCCTCGACCATCAGCCACTGTGAGCCCGACCAGGTTCCCTGGCAGCCCATCGCCAGCGCTGCGGCGATCTGGTAGCCGCTGCCGATGCCGCCCGCGGCCAGCACCGGCCGCGGTGCCACCTCCTTGACCACCTGTGGCCACAGCACGATCGAGCCGACCTCGCCGCAGTGGCCGCCGCCCTCGCCGCCCTGGGC
>VERS01000078.1 GCA_018882545.1 Mycobacterium sp. | reverse complement strand
CTCCCTGGACATGGTGTTCTGACCGTGCGGATGACCTGCGCCGGAGTCCGGGTGTTCCGGCGTGGTCGGGCCGGCCGGCAGGACCGCGGGGGCGATCGTCGGGACGGACACCGGGCCGTCCGTCGTCGAAGCGGAGGCCTGCTTTGCGGGAGCGGACGGTGCGGGTAGGGCGGCCAGGGCCTGCCGAACGCTGGCCGCGGGCTGAATCCGCCGAGCCGCCGTCTCCAGCTCTGACAGTGGAATCTGTTGCGCCGCAATCTGATTCGCTGGTTTACTCGCGGTGTTGTCAGAGGCCGGGCCGTATTTCCCGGCCGGACGTTCGGCAGCGGCCGGCCCCGGCGACGGGTTCCGGGTCACCGGGACGGATCCGGCCTGGTCCTCGGTCGAAGTGCGGGCCGCGCCACGCACCGGAGTCGATGTCCGGCTGGGACGGCGAGCCGGACCCGCCGACCCCTTGTTCGAGTCCGCCGCCGCCGACTGCTCCGCGGAACGCCCGGTGGATCCGGCGTCGGTGGTGTCGGCCCACGCGGTGCCGGTGACCAGCCACGCCCCGATCCCGAAAGTCACGGTCAGTGCGCCGATCCGACTCCCGATCGCGATCCGATCTCGGCGGCCGGGGGGTAGCTCGGAACTCATCGACACTCCTGTCGGCATAACGGCTGGATGCCTCGTCCACGGTTGAGTCTACTCATCTTTTTCTCAGAATACCGGCGGCAGCAAACCAGTCCCGAGTCTGGGCCGGTGCTGAGCCACACCTACCCCAACGAGCTCGGATCCCCGGCCGGGACGTCCAGCCTCACCAGGACCTCACCAGGACCTCACCAGGTCCATACCGACATATCGCCGGGCGGATAGTTGCCGCAGATGTCGGTGGTGTTGGCCGCCACGCCCTTGTTGTTGAAGAACAGCTTGGCGTGGTTGGGCCACTGGAACGCCAGTGGATCGGCGTAGATGTTGGTGGCCAACTGTTCTGACCAGGCTCGGCGCTCTTCGGGGGTCTTGGCGAAGAAACCGTGGATGTAGTCGCGAGCCGCCTGCTGAATCACCGGGGACTTGTTGTTGTAGTCGATCATGTAGCGCTCGTAGTAGACCGGTTCGACATCGCGTGCGGCGGCCATTATCTGTTCGGCGTCGCAGTTGGTCTTGATCATCCGGTTCGGGATCGGGTAGTCGTCGCTGGCGTCGGCGCCGGCGGTTGCCGGCGCCAACACGGTCGAGCAGATCCCCAGCGCGGCCAACGCCTGAACAACCCGCCTCCGCACATCCCTCATGGTGAACCTCCCTGCCGTGCGACGGCCAACTGATCGGCCGCCGCAGCCGCGGCTTGGCCGTTGGTTTCCGGTCGGTCCGCCCGGTGAGTGGGCGTCGGCCACGGCTGCGGTACCGGCCGGGTACGGACCACCTGCGGCCACCAGAACCACCTGCCGAGCAGGGCTGCGATCGACGGCGTCATGAACGAGCGCACGACCAGGGTGTCAAACAGCAAGCCGAGGGCGATGGTGCTGCCGACCTGCCCGGCCACCCGCAGGTCGCTGACCACCATCGAACCCATGGTGAAACCGAACACCAGACCCGCCGAGGTGACCACCGACCCCGAACCCGCCATGGTCCTGATTATCCCGGTGTTGACCCCCGCCCAGAGTTCCTCCCGCAACCGCGACACCACCAGCAGGTTGTAGTCCGAACCCACCGCCAGCAGGATGATGACCGACATCGCCAGCACCATCCAGTGCAGCGGAATCCCGAGGATGTGCTGCCAGATCAGTACCGAGAGCCCGAACGAGGCGCCCAGCGAGAGCGCCACGGTACCGACGATGACGGCGGCGGCCACCACACTCTTGGTCAGAATCAGCATGATGATGAAGATCAGGCACAGCGAGGCCAGCCCGGCGATCAGCAGGTCGTAGTTCGCGCCGTGCTGCATGTCCTTGTACGCCGAGGCGGTGCCACCCAGATAGACCTTCGACCCTTCCAGTGGGGTGCCCTTGATGGCCTCGAAGGCAGCGTTCTTGATCTTGTCGACCAGGGCCAGGCCCTCGGGTGTGGCCGGATCGTTCTCGTGGGCGATGATGAACCGAACCGACTTTCCGTCCGGTGAGATGAACATCTTCATGCCCCGCTTGAACTCCTCGTTCTCGAACACCTCCGGCGGGAGGTAGAAGGAGTCGTCGTTGCGGGCGGCGTCGAAGGCCTGGCCCATCGCGTTGGCGTTCTCCTGCATGGCCGCCATCTGATCCTGCAGGCCGCCCATCGTGGACTGCATCGTCAACATCGAGACACGCATGGCCTTCATGTTCTCGATCATCGGCGGCATGATCGTCAGCATCTGCGGCATCAACTGATCCAGCCGATCCATGTCGGCGACCATCGCGTCGAGGTTGGCGCTGAGGGTGTCGACGCCGTCGAGGGCGTCGAACATCGACCGTATTGCCCAGCAGGCCGGGATGTTGAAGCAGTGCGGTTCCCAGTAGAAGTAGTTGCGGATGGGGCGGAAGAAATCGTCGAAATTGGCCAGGCTGTCCCGTAATTCGTTGGTGGTCGCCACCATCTCCTTGGTCTTTCCGACCATGTCGTGGGTGACCCCGTTGAGTTCGGCCATCAGCGCGTACATGCGTTCCATCGTGTCGATGGTGATCTGCATCTCGTCGCCCATCTTGAGCATGTCCTTCATGCGGTCCTGCATGTAGGACATGTTCAACTGCTGGGTGGCCCCGGCCATGCTCATGATGAACGGGATCGAGGTGTGCTCGATCGGGGTGCCCTGCGGTCGGGTGATCGCCTGCACCCGGCCGACTCCCGGCACCCGGAAGATGTTTTTGGCGACCTTGTCGATGACCAGCATGTCCGCCGAGTTGCGCAGATCGTGGTCGGTTTCGATCATGAGCAGTTCGGGGTTCATCCGGGCCTGCGGGAAGTGCCGGTCGGCCGCCGCGTAGCCGACGTTGGCGGGCAGATCGGCCGGCAGATACGCGCGGTCGTTGTAGGAGTTCACCGACGACGGCAGGGCCAACAACCCGACCAACGCCAGAGCGATCGAGGCCACCAAAATCGGTCCCGGCCAACGGACGACGGCGGTGCCGATCCGGCGCCACCCCCGGGTCCGCATCGCCAGTTTCGGTTCGAACAGCCCGATGTGGCTGCCGACGGTCAACAGTGCCGGCGCCATCGTCAGCGCAGCGAGGACCGAGACGAGCATGCCGATCGCCAGCGGTATGCCCAGGCTCTGGAAGTAGGGCAGCCGGGTGAAGTGCAGACAGAACGTCGCCCCCGCGATGGTCAGGCCCGAGCCGAGAATGACGTGCGCGGTGGAGTGATACATCGTGTAGAACGCGGTTTCGCGACTCTCGCCGGCCAGTCGTGCCTCTTGGTAGCGCCCCAGGATGAAGATCGCGTAGTCGGTGGCCACCGCGATCCCCAGGGTGGTGAGCAGGTTGACCGCGAAGGTCGATAAGCCGATGAGGTCGTGGTAGCCCAGAAGCGCGACGACACCGCGCGCCGCGCCGACCTGAACGCCGACCATGACCAAGGCCAGGGCCACCGTGATCGGCGAGCGGTAGATCCACAGCAGCATCGCGAGAATGACCACCAGGGTGACCGCGGTTATCTTGTGGACACCCTTGTCGCCGGCGTGCTGCTGGTCGTAGGCCATCGCGCCGGGGCCGGTGACGTAGACCTCCACACCCGGGGGTGGTGAGGACCCCTCGACGATGGCCCGGACCGCCGCGACCGACTCGTTTGCCAGCGACTCACCCTGGTTGCCGGCCAGGTAGAGCTGGACGTAGGCGGCCTTGCCGTCGGCGCTCTGGGCGCCCGCCGCGGTGAGCGGGTCGCCCCAGAAGTCCTGGACGTTCTGGACGTGGGCGGTATCGGCGCGCAACGCGGCGATCAGACCGTCGTAGTAGGCGTGGGCCTCGTCGCCCAGCGGCGTCTCTCCCTCCAGCACGATCATCGCCGAGCTGTTGGAGTCGAATTCGTCGAATGCCTCGCCGATCCGCTTCATGGCCTGCAGCGAGGGCGCATCGTCGGGGGCCAGCGACACCGAGTGCATCTGGCCGACGACTTCCAGCTGGGGGATGGCGGTGTTGAGTGCGACCACCACCGCGAACCAGATGAACAGGATCGGCACCGAGAGCAACCGGATGATCCGGGGTATCGCGGGATGGGCTCCGACGTGTCTGTTCGACGCGGTGTTCTCGGTCACGGGGATGACGACGCCGCGGGCGGGACCCCTGTGTCTCCGCAGCTTCACCATCGGCTTTCCGACCCTTACTCCCGACTGCACTCCGACGCTTCGCCAACCAGACAGTGACAAGAGATTAGCTCATGTAACTGTTCGGGCTAGAATCTGAAGACCATGATGGCAGCCGGGCGCGCACTTCTGTCGGCCGTGGCCGTCGCCGCAGCCGCGGCGATCGCCGTGGCCCCCCCGGCGCACGCCGACCCCGACATCGACTTCGCCAACCAGTTGCACGGGTTCGGCATCTACGGGCCCCGCGACTACAACGCCTGGCTCGGCAAGATCACCTGCAAGCGGCTGGCCCGCGGGATCGACGGTGACGCCTATGCGTCGATGGCGTTCCTGACCAAGAACCTGGCCCGTGAGACCACCCAAACCCAGGTGAGCCAGTTCCTCGGCGCCGCGGTGGGCACGTACTGCCCGGATATGGCGGGAATTCTCGCCGGCTCCGCGCAGTAGCCTCAGCCGGCCATCTTCCCGTTGTCGACGGTGTAGACGGCGCCGTGGACGGCGGCGGCGTCGTCACTGGCCAGGAACGCGATCACACTGGCCACATCGCGGGGTTCCATCAGCCCGCGTGGGGCGGCGATGCGCATGATCAGTTTGTAGTCGGCGTCCGGCGGGGCGACGAAGTCGGTGACCTGCGGGGTGAGCATCCCGCCGGGGCAGACCGCGTTCACCCGGAGCCGGTCCCGGGTGAATTCGACCGCCAGAGCCCTGGTCAACCCCACCAGGCCATGCTTGGCGGCGCAGTATCCAGCCGAATAGACCTCGCCTTCCAGACCCGCCACCGAGGCCACGTTGACGACGCTGCCGCCATCGAGCAGATGCGGCAGCGCAGCGCGGCACAGATAGAACGGGCCCGACAGGTTGGCCGCGAGGTCATAGGCCCAGTCGGAGTCGGACACCTCGCCGGTACGACGCATCTGGTGGAAGCCGGCGGCATTGACCAGCACGTCCAGCCGGCCGAACCGCGCCACACACTGCTGCACCGCAGTGCGGCAGGCCTGGGGATCGGTGATGTCGGCGGCGGCGAAAACGCCGCCCGGGACGGACTTGAACACCTCGGACAGCCGCGTGGTGTCGCGGGCGATGCCGAACACCGTCGCTCCGCGTTCGGCGAACAGCTGCGCCACCGCGGCTCCCAGACCCGATGAGGCACCGGTGACCAGCGCCACTTTCCCGGTCAGCTGCGTCATGGTCCCTCCGGCATCCGGCAATTCCAACCCATCGGCGCCGCGGTGTGTGCCGGATTGGTCAACCTCCGGTTCGTCGGACAGTCTTGACGGGACAAAGCCCAGCTAGATGACCTGTTCAATCCTTACGCGTGCATGACCATGCCACTCCCCGGTGGGCGGCGGCAGCGGGCGTCGTCTTGAATGGTGTCAACACGGGGGGCGAGGGTCCCCGGCGGATAGGAGCGTTGCATTGCGTGCGATCGAGGCCACGTCGCCACGTGGCGGGGGCAGCGGCGCGCACGGTGGGCAGATGTCGGCACCCGGGCCCGAGTTCGAGATCTGGCGGAACGGGATGCGGCGCAGGGCTCTCGAGCATGTCGCCGACTTCGTCGACGCCCGGTGCGTACCCCAGCTGGAGCGCACCGGAGTCGACCTCGCGGCCGATGTCCTGGTCCAGTTCCTCGACGGCGGCAAGTGCCTGCGGTCGACGTTCATGTACCTGGGCTGGCTGTGCGGGGCCGACTCCGACGACGCCGCCCTGCGTGCCGCCGCCGGTCTGGAACTGCTCCATGCGTTCGCCCTGCTTCAGGACGACGTCATGGACGACTCCCCGCTGCGGCGCGGGCGTCCCGCCGCCCACGTGCAATTCGGTCAGTGGCACCGCGACCACGGGTTGTCGGGTTCGGCTGAGCGGTTCGGCGCCGCCCAGGCGATCCTGCTGTCCGATCTGTGCCTGGTGTGGGCCGACCAGATGATGCGGGAGAGTGGCGTGGCCCATGAGGCCCTGTTGCGGGCGTGGCCGCACTACGACGCCATGCGCATCGAGTTGGCGGTCGGGCAGTCCGCCGATGTGGCCAACGACGCCGGTGCGCTTCCGGATCTGGACGCCGTTCTCGACGTGGCGCGCCGAAAGTCCGGAAACTACACCGTGCGCCGGCCGCTGGAGATCGGTGCGGCGATGGCCGGCTGTGAGGAGCTGATCGAGGCGCTGAGCGGCTACGGCAGCGCGGTCGGGGAGGCCTTCCAGATGCGTGATGACTTGCTCGGGGTGTTCGGCTCCCCGGCGGTGACCGGCAAGCCGGCCGGTGGAGACCTCGCCGAACGCAAGGCCACCAGCGTGGTCGTGGCGGCCCACCGGATGGCCGACGCGGCCGTCCGGCGTCAACTCACCGAACTGATGAGCGCCGACCACCTCGATGAGGCCGCCATCGACCAGTGGCGGACGCTGATCGCGGCGACCGGCGCGCCGGACTGGATCGAGGAGCTGATCACCGAACGGGTAGCCTGCGCCGTCGACCTCATCAGCGACGACCGGATCGACGACTGGGCGCAATCAGCGCTGGCCGACATGGCCGCGGTGTGCACGCAACGGATCAACTGAGCAAAAGGAGCCCCTGATGAGCCCTGCGGCACGGACTGTGCGCACCATCCCCGGCCGGACCGACCACGTCGTCGTGGTGGGTGCCGGTCTGTCCGGATTGTCCGCGGCGATGCAACTGGCCGGTCAGGGCCGTTCGGTGACCGTCGTCGAGCGCTATGACTTCCCCGGTGGCCGGGTCGGTCAGGCCGACATCCGCGGCTACCGGATCGACACCGGCGCCACAGTGCTGACGATGCCCGACATCATCGAGGAGGCGTTCGACGCCGTCGGCGCCCCGATGGCCGATTACCTCGAGCTGATGCCGTCCGAGCCGGCCTACCGCGCATCTTTCGCCGACGGCTCGACGCTGGACGTCTTCGCCGACGGCGACCGGATGGCCGCCGCCATCGAAGAGTTCGCCGGGCCCGATCAGGTTGCCGGGTACTGGCGGCTGCGCAGCTGGCTCACTGAGTTGTACAAGCTGGAGATCGACGGCTTCATCGGATCCAACTTCTCCTCGCCGCTGTCATTGCTGACCCCGCAGTTGGCCCGGCTGGCGGCCATCGGCGGTTTCCGCGGCTGGGAGAAGATGGTCGGCCGCTTCATCACCGACAAGCGCCTGCAACGGATCTTCACGTTCCAGGCGCTCTACGCCGGCGTGCCGCCGCAGAAGGCGCTGGCCGCCTACGCGGTGATCGCCTACATGGACACCATCGCCGGGGTGTACTTCCCGCGCGGCGGGATGCGGGCCGTTCCGGAGGCGATGGCGAAGGCGGCCGTCGATGCCGGCGTGCAGTTCCGTTACTCATCGACCGTGACGAAGCTGGAGCGGACCGGCTCACGGGTGACGGCGGTGTGCACCGACTCCGGCGACCGGATCGCTTGTGACGCCGTGGTTCTCACCACCGAGTTGCCGCTGACCTACCAGCTGCTCGGCCGCACGCCTCGCCGCTCGATCAAGTACCGCCCCTCCCCGTCGGCGGTGGTCATGCACGTGGGGGTGCCGGCGGTCAACGGCGCGCTGGAGCACCACAACATCAGCTTCGGCGGG
>VERS01000691.1 GCA_018882545.1 Mycobacterium sp. | reverse complement strand
GTACTGCACCCCCGCGAGTCGGCGGTTGCGGTCCTCGAAGGCGGCTACCGGCGCCCCGGCGCTGGCGGCGACCACCTCGAAGCCAACCGGCGCCTCGGTGACCGCGTCGCCGTGGCTCATCCACACCGGCTGGGTGCCCGGCAGACCGGAATGCAATTGCCCGCCAAGCACTTCGAGGTCGGTACGGCCGTATTCGCTGGTTCCGGTGCGCGCGACGGTGCCGCCGAGCGCCTGGGCCATCGCCTGGAATCCGTAGCAGATGCCGAAAATCGGTATCCCCAGATCGAACAGCGCCGGGTCCAGTTGCGGCGCACCCTCGGCGTACACGCTGGCCGGGCCGCCGGAGAGCACGATGGCCTGCGGGTCGCGCGCCTTGATCTCCTCGACGGTGACGGTGTGCGGAACAACCTCGGAGAAGACCCGGGATTCCCGGACCCGCCGCGCGATCAGCTGGGCGTACTGGGCTCCGAAGTCGACCACCAGGACCGGCCGCGGCGCAGAGCGTTCCACCGATTGCACCGGCACAGTCTAAGTCCCCCCGGTGGCGGCGAAGGCCCGCCGTCAGCTACCGACGGTCAGGCCCACCTTCTGGAATTCCTTGAGGTCGCAGTAGCCGGCCTTGGCCATCGAGCGACGCAACCCGCCGACGAGGTTCAAGGATCCGAACGGATCATCTGAGGGTCCGTTGAGCACCTGGGCCAGCGACGGCCGCTGGCCGACTTCGACCTCGAGCAGTGCGCCCCGGGGTAGCGACGGATGCGCCGCCGCCGACGGCCAGTACCAGCCGCCGCCGAGCGCCTCGGCGGCCGTCGCCAGCGGTGTGCCCAGCAGAACCGCATCCGCGCCGCAGGCGATCGCCTTGGCCAGTTCGCCGGAGGTGTGGATGTCCCCGTCGGCGAGGACGTGCACGTAGCGGCCGCCGGTCTCGTCGAGGTACTCCCGGCGGGCGGCGGCGGCGTCGGCGATCGCGGTGGCCATCGGCACGTTGATCCCCAGCACCTCGTCGCTGGTGGTCACCCCGGCGGTGGAGCCGTAGCCGACGATCACCCCGGCGGCGCCGGTCCGCATCAGGTGCAGGGCGGTGCGGTGATCGGCGACACCCCCGGCGACCACCGGCACGTCCAAATCGGAGATGAAGGTCTTGAGGTTCAGCGGCTCGCCCGACCCGTCGCGTCCCTGAGCCACCCGCTCGGCGGAGATGATGGTGCCCTGAATGACCAGCAGGTCGATTCCCGCCGCGAGCAGTGTGGGCGTCAGAGCCTGGGCGTTTTGCGGACTGACCCGCACCGCGGTGGTGACTCCGGCGTCGCGGACCCGGGTCACCGCCGCGCCGAGCAGGTCGTAGTCCAGCGGCGCGGCGTGCAACTGCTGGAGCAGCCGGATCGCGACGGCGGGATCGTCCTCCTTCTCGGCGGCCCGCAGGACCTCGGCGATCTTGTCGAGGACGTCGGCGTGCCGACCGATCAGACCCTCGCCGTTGAGTACCCCCAGCCCGCCCAGCCGGCCGAGTTCGATGGCGAACTCCGGGGACACCAGGGCATCGGTGGGGTGGCTGATGACGGGGATCTCGAAACGGTAGGCGTCCAACTGCCAGGCGGTGGACACGTCCTGGGAGGACCGGGTCCGCCGGGAGGGGACGATGTTGATGTCGCTGAGTTCGTAGGTGCGGCGGGCTGTTCTGCCCATGCCGATTTCAACCATGTCGCGCAAGGCCTTTCCTCTCCTGGCGGGATTCCTAGCGGGAGTAGTAGTTCGGCGCCTCGGCGGTCATGGGGATGTCGTGCGGGTGACTCTCCTTGAGCCCGGCCGCGGGGATCTGGAC
>VERS01000077.1 GCA_018882545.1 Mycobacterium sp. | reverse complement strand
GAACCGATGTTGGTTCCGTCGTTGGCCGTCACCATGACCGCCTGGGTGTAGAAGAAAAGGTCGGCTGTGGTGGTGAAGATCCCCGTGAAGCCTCCGACCGGGTGCCCGCTGCGATCGTAGACACTGAATCTCTGGTGGCCCTGCACGGTCATGAACCCGGGCATGATTCCGCTTATCCCGGTCAGGGTTTCGCCGGCCGGATCGGCGGGGGCGATGCTGTAGCCGTTGCCGAGGTTCATGGGCCTGTTGTCCACCGAGCGGTCGGCTATTCCCTTGGCATTGTCGAATGGGAAAGACATCGGAATGTCCCCGAACGGAGTGTGGAGGGCGAAGGATTGCGCATTGCCCGATGCGGTGGGCAGAGCAGAGTGGGAGAAACCGAAACGGCCGAATCGGAGATCGCTGATCAACGACCCGGCCGGCGGCACCGGCCCCCCGGCGGATCCGCTGTCGCGCCCCGCGCTAGAGGTGACCAGCAACTGGGTGTAGCCGATCCCGTTACCCCTGCTGACCAGTGCATCGAAAGTTCCTACGGCAAGGCCGGTTTTCGGGTCGACGACATCGAACTTCTGGCTGCCCTGAATCAGTCCCGGCGCGCCGGGCATGTACGCCCAGCGCCCGTACAGCGACGCGACTTCCTTGGGGGAGGTGGGGACGAGGTCAAAGCCGTTGAGACGCAGCGTCGGAGTCGCCGTAAACGGACCCGGTGGCACCGCGCTCAGCGCGGAAATCGCAGTGAGGACCGCAAATTGGATGACGTTGGTGAGAGCCAGTCCCACGACGGTGACAGAGGTGAGGGGGGTTGTGACAGCAGCCAGCTCGCGCGATCGGGGGGCGACCATCGTCGGCCACCGAACCGGTGTTGCGCTCGCGGGCCGGATTACGCCGGCGGCTCGCACCGGGTCCAGCGGCTGCCCGGTGCTCGCGGGCTGCACCGACGCCGGTTGCGCTGGGTTCGCCGTTGGGACTGGGTCCACGATCGAGGGCGGCTCAGTCAGACCAACCGCGGCGGAGGGCAGGGCCTCCGCTGCAACCGGCTTCGCGGATCGGCGCGGCTGAGCCGATCGCGACGCGCCGGGGCGGGCATCCTGGCCCGGGGAGGCAGTGCCGGTTGCGGACTCATCGCGTGCAAACCGGCCACCACCGGCCGCCGCCGCACGGGGCATCTCGGTGACCACAACAGAAGCGGGTTTCCGCCCGGACCGCGCGCTGTGATGGTCTTGTTCCCGTCCGGCCCGGGTCGGCGCCTCGGCGGCGGTGCCGCCTCCGGAGTCGGCGTTCGGAGCCGGATCAGCGGAGCCCACCTCGGCCGCGGCGAGTCCGCTGCCCGCCGACAAGGCGACGCCCACCCCGGCAACGGTGACTACTCGTCGCAGCCAGGCGACCGACAATGTGCGCAATGTTCCCCCGGGGTCGAAAGAATCCAAAGGGTATCAGCCGAACCGGATGCGGTACGGCGTCGGTGGGGCGTCAGAGCCCGAAAATCGGCGGCAAGGCGAGCACCATCATCACGCCCCAGACGGCGTGGGTGAGCACCGGGGCAAGGACGCCCCCGGTGGCGCGGCGCTGCAGACCGCACACCGTACCCAGGATCAGTCCGGCGAATGCCAGCACCGGGTTGCCGGTGGCCAGGGTGGCGGCCGTGTAGAGCGCCGTGGAGATCGCCACCGGGTAGAACCGCCCCAACGCCGTGTAGAGCGCACCGCGGAAGAACAGCTCTTCAGCGACCCCGTTGACCAGCGCAATCAGCACGATCAGCCCGAGCTGTCCGGACCTGGTGTACTCCAGCACCTCAGTGATTCGCCCGGCCACGGCTGGGATGTTGCGCACCACCAGCCCACCGGCCAGGAAGACGCCGCCCAACAACAGACCTGTCACCGCGCCGGTGATCACCGGACGTTTGGCGGTGGATCGCCAGGTCGTGCGCCCCAGATGCAGCGGACCGGAGGCCAGCGAACCAACGATCCACACCACCGCTAGCGAGATCGTCAGCCAATAGAAGGACGCGTCACCGGGCGGGCGGGTCAGCGCGTAGGCCATCAGTGCCGCACCCGCCACCAGTACGATGCAGACGATCACCCGCCGCCGAAGCACCACGGCCGGCCACTCCTCATGCGGCACAGCCTCGTTGGTAGCCGCAGCGCGCAGCTGGTCGATACGCATCCGTTCCACGGTACGAAATATCCTCATCCAAAGCGATGACGCAACCCTGACGTCCAACACCATAGTTCCGGTATCAGGCCTCTTGGCGGTGCAGTTCGACCAGTCGCACATACACCGCGGCGTTATGCCGATTATGGGCCAGTTCGGCGTCGCTGAGTTCGCGTCGCACCTTGCCCGGGACACCGGCGATCAGGCTGCCTGGTGGGACGGTGACGCCCTGGGGGATCAGTGCGCCGGCAGCCACCAGCGATCCGGCGCCAACCACCGCGCCGTTGAGAACGATCGCCCCCATCCCGATGAGCGCCCCGTCCGCCACGGTGCACCCGTGCAGCACCGCGTTGTGCCCGACGCTGACCCCGTCACCCACCCGGACCGGGAATCCCGGGTCGACATGGATCGTCACCCCGTCCTGGATGTTGGTTCCGGCGCCGATGTCGATGGGTTCGGCCTCGGCCCGCAATGTCGCCGAGTACCAGACGCTCGCCCCTGCCGCCAACCGGACCTGCCCGATCAGGCTGGCGTTGGGGGCGACCCAGGCATCCGGGTCTATCTGGGGGACACGACCACGGATGGGCACGATCAACGGTCCGGCCATGGCGGCAATCGTAGGCAGGCGGTGACCGCGAAGACCGCCGGGCCGGTAGGGCGCTGCGACACAGACAGACCCCGTGCGCTATGCCGACTGTGTCCCAGGTCACGCGGTTTTGGGTAACGAAACGGGGCGCTACTACGATCCCCCAGTCGGATCCCTTCGTTCGGATCCAATGGTCGTTGTGGTCGTTTAATCGCTTGTTCCACCGCGAGACGAGAACCAGGAGATTCACCCGTGAGTACTCGCACCAAGTCGATCGGCGTTGCCGCGGCGCTTGCCGCGATGGTCATCGCCGTGCCGACCGCGTTCCAAGCCTATGCGGAGCCGACGCCGTCCCCCGCGCCGTCCCCGGCTCCGGCGCCCGCCAGCCCTACCGTGCCGGTGCCGACGTCCACCAAGGTCCCGGACCCGCAGGGACCGGGCTGCGATGCCTACCGCAGCAAGTACCCCTCCGGCAGCCCAGCCTCGATCGAGTCAATGGCGCTGCAGATCGGCTCCAAGGCTCTGGCCAGCAACCCTGAGCTGAGCACTTTCAGCGACGCGATATCGGGCAAGCTCAACCCCGCCATCAACATCGTCAACGTCCTCGACGGCGGCCCGTACGTTGTGTTCGCCCCGACCAACGCCGCCTTCGCCAAGCTCGACGCGGCAACCCTGAACACCCTCAAGACAGACCCGGTGGTGCTGCTGCCGACGCTCTTCTACCACATGGTGCTGGGCTACCTGGGACCCAACGACGTGCAGGGCAAGATGCCGACCCAGGACGGCCGTTCGGTGACCGTCGTCGGCAAGGGCGGTGACATCACGGTCAACGGTGCCCGAGTGAGCTGCGCATACAGCGCCAGGGGCGCCTACATCTACATGATCGACGAGGTGCTGACCCCACCGACGCCGGCCGCGGAGGCATCGCCGTCAACGACCCCGGCCACCTCGAGCGCGACGACCTCGGCAACGGCGACGACATCGGCAACGGCGACGACATCGGCAACGGCGCCGCCATCGGCAGCGACAGCCACCCCGACGACGACGGCTGCCCCGTCGTCCCCGGCCGCAAGCCCGACCACCACCGCCTCGGCGAGCCCGACCACCACCAAGGCGGGGGCCTAACCGCCACCGGGCGCCAGGTCCGCGGTCAGCGGGCCTTCCAGACCGGCGGGCGTTTCTGCGCGAACGCCAGCGGCCCCTCTCTGGCGTCCTCGGAACCGAACACCACCCGCATCTCACGGTTGGACCGCTTCCAGGACTCCTGCTCGGCAGCGATGACTCCCTGGTCAACCCCGAGCGCGACGCGCTTGCTGGCCTGCACGGCCAGCGGCGCGTTGACGGTGATCCGGTCGGCGAGGGCCAGGGCGGCCTCAAGCACCGTCGCGTCGGGCACCACCTGATTGATCAGCCCCCAGCGGCCCGCCTCCTCGGCGCTGATCGGGTCGCCGGTGACCAGCAGTTGCATGGCCACCTTGCGGGGCAGTTGGTCGACGATCCGGAACACCCCGCCGGCCGCTGCGATCAGGCCGCGCTTGACCTCCGGCAGCCCGAATTGCGCACCGGCCCCTGCGACGACCAGGTCGCTACCGAGCGCCAGTTCGGTGCCGCCACCCAGGGCCGTGCCGTTGACCGCGGCGATGACCGGCTTGTCGATGAAGTGCTGCACGAAGCCGGCGAAACCCCACTCCGGGTGGTCGGGGTGGAAGATGTTCTCCCCGCGTGAGAGCGCCTTGAGGTCGGCGCCGGCACAGAAGGACTTCTCCCCCGCACCGGTGATGACGACCGCCCGGATCTCCGGGGCGGCCTGTGCGCGGGCGAGGGCGTCGCCGACACCGATGCTGACTGCCTGGTTGACCGCGTTACGCGCCTCCGGGCGATTGATGGTGACGATCAGGGTGTTGCCCCGGAGCTCGGCAATCGCGCCGGGCTCCGCCTGCTCGGCCATGTCAGGGTCGGCCATGTCAGAGCAGCTCGAGGATCGTCGCGTTGGCCTGACCGCCACCCTCGCACATGGTCTGCAGGCCGTAACGAATGTTGTTGTTGCGCATGTGATAGAGCATTGTCGTCATGATGCGCGCGCCGGAACCACCCAGCGGGTGGCCCAGCGCGATGGCGCCGCCGTTGGGGTTGAGCTTTTTCTCGTCGGCGCCGATCTCCTTGAGCCAGGCCATCGGAACCGGGGCGAAAGCCTCGTTGACCTCGAACACGCCGATTTCGGACAGGCTCAGCCCGGAGCGCTTGAGGGCCTTCTGGGTGGCCGGTATCGGCGCGGAGAGCATCATGACGGGGTCGGCACCGGCGAGCACGGCAGTGTGTACTTTGGCGATCGGCTTGAGCCCCAACGACTTCGCCTTCTCATCCGACATGAACAGTAGCGCCGCAGAACCGTCGGAGATCTGCGAGGAATTGCCGGCATGGATGACGCCGTCCTCCTTGAATGCCGGCTTCAGCTGGGCCATCTTCTCCAGCGTGGTACCGCGCCGGATGCCCTCGTCCTTCAGCACGACGTTGCCGTCCTGGTCGTTGATCCCGATGATCTGGTCGTCAAAAGCGCCGGAATCCTGTGCGGCCCCTGCCTTCTCGTGCGAGTCCAGGGAGAACTGATCGAGCTCGGTGCGGCTCAGTCCCCACTTGGCGGCCATCATCTCCGCTCCGATGCCCTGATTCGGAGTGCGGTCGTAGCGGGATTTGAAACGAGCCGAATAGGGGTTGCCGCCGCTGGCCAGCGACGCCCCCATCGGGGTGCGTGACATCGACTCGACTCCACCGGCGATCACAGCGTCGTAGTGGCCGGCCACCACCCCGGCGGCGGCGAAGTGCACCGACTGCTGACTGGAGCCGCACTGGCGATCCACCGTCACCCCGGGGATCGTCTCGGGCCAACCGGCGGTCAACACCGCGGTCCGGGCGATGTCGAGGGCCTGTTCGCCGGCCTGCATGACACAGCCCCAGATCACGTCGTCGATGACCTCCGGATCGCATCCGGCGCGCTCGGCCAGCCCGGCGAGCACCTGCGCCGACAACTCCGCTGGGTGTACGCCGGACAGGCCGCCGTTGCGCTTACCGACCGCCGAGCGCGCTGCCTCGACGATTACCGCTTCCGCCATCGACTTCTCCTTTGGTTATGGTTTCGCCCCCGATTCTGACAACCAACCAACCGTTTGGTCAAAGTTCCTCCCGCGAGCAGACGGAAACGTCCCCGACACGCCGAACAGATGGGGTCATTTGTGTCTGCTGGCGGTGGGGGAACCCGGCGGGGAACCCAGGGCGTGCGCCAGGCGGTCGAAGTAATCCTCGACATCGACGGTCACCGAGTCGGCGCGAACGCTCACGGCCAGCACCTCGCCGATCCCGTGCACGCCGTGGGTGAGACTCATCATCGGCGATAGGGCCGGGTAACCCGCGGGGAACACCACCGGGCACCCCCCGAAGGTGAGGTCGGCCGGACCGCGGTTGACGCTGGAGACGACTGTGTGACCCGAGACGGTGGCGGATCTCTTCGCCGGATCGAACCGCCGCATCCCCCACCGCAGCACCGCCGCCGGCACGGCGGCGAACGCCGCGTCGGAGGCCCGTGTTGCAGGGTGCTCGACGCGGCGGCGTGCGGCGGCGAGTTCGACGGCGATCCGCCGGATCCGCTCCGCCCGTCGGTGTTCGGGATAGAGACTGATGCCGACGTTGCGGAAGTTGTTGCACCCCGGGCTTTCCGCGGTTCCCGCCATCGGAACCTCCGCACCGAGCCGGCTGATGTCTTCACCGCGGGCGGCGAGATAACCGCCGAGCGCCTCGGAAATCGCCGAAAGCACGGCAATTGTCACCGTCGGGTGCCGCAGTCGAGACCGCTCGACGACCAGCGATCGCAGCACCGCCGGCCCGGCCGGGCGGGCGTTGACGCTCAATACCGGCCGGGGCCCGGAGGGCGGTTCCAGCGCCCCCGACTCGATCTCGCGGACCATACCCCGGTGCGCCCGAACCGCACTGATCGCCCGCAACGGCAGCGACCCGCGGCGGGCCGTCACCGGAGCCGGCCGGCCGGGACGACCCAGTAACGCGGCGGCCAGCGCCGAGGATCGGGTTCCGTCACCGAGGGCATGGGGAATCTGGACGACGACGACCGCGGGCGGGAACACGTGGACACGCCAACCCATCCGGGTGACGTCGAGTCGGTCGAGTCCGGCCACCGAATCAAGGCAGGCGCGCCAGTCCCCGGTGTTCTCGTGGACCATGAACTGCTCGGCGCGGACCTGTCCGCTGATCCAGCGCGGATAACGCCACCGACTGTCCTCACACACCCGCAGTCGCAGTTCATCGCACCGCTGCGCGTTCCGTCGCACCTGCTCCAGTGCAGCGGTTACGTCCGGTTCGCCGTCAAAGACGTACATCAGGAACTGGTCGTTGGGCACCACCGCGGACAGCCAGAGCAACTGGGCATCCACGGCGGCCAACCGATCCGACGACATCCGGGAACCCGCTAACGCGCAGTGGCTCGGGCCGGGCTGTCACGGCCGGGACGGGCGTGGTGCTGAAGGATCCTCGAACCCACACCGAGATCTAACCGTGGCCAGATCCCGGACGGTCAGTCGCACTCGGTTCCAACGCGACGCCGGCGGGGAAATCCCGGGCTTACCCGCCCGTCGCGCGTACTGTGAGGGCGGATTGCAGTGATCGCAGTAAGGGAGTTGCACATGCGACGCATCGCCATGGCCATCGCAGCGGCCGGGGTCATCGCCGGCTCACTAGCCGGTACGCAGACCGCCTCTGCCGCATCGACCAACACGACCAACACCGTCACGAGTCCGGCGCAGCCGACCATCCCGGTGCCGATCATCACCGCTCTGGACTGCTCCGGCACCACCGGCCTGGCCGGTTGCGGGCCCGGCTGGATCTGGCGCGACGGCTGGCGCGGCTTCGCCTGCTACGTGTGCTGAGAGTCCGGAACAGGAGTTTGGAGCCGATGAAAAAGATCCGTATGGCGGCCGCGGCTGCCGTTGTTGTCGCTGGGATCGCCGGTGCTGGTTCGGCCTTCGCCGATGACTACACCCTCATCGTCGTCGACCCGAACGTGGCGTTGGACACACTGGCGTACACACCCGGCCCGGTGACCGTGAATCCGGCCGGCCAACCCGGGGCGGCCAAGACCTACACC
>VERS01000076.1 GCA_018882545.1 Mycobacterium sp. | reverse complement strand
TGGCGGTTTTACGCCCATATCCGCACCGATGTCGGCGCGCCGGCGCGCCAGGCCAGGATCGGCACCCGCACAATGGTTTTGAGTCACGACGGGGCGGATCTGGCGGCGGCGTGGCAGACCATCGCCGAGATCGGGGACGCCGGTGCACTGGCCGAATCGGTGGACCTGGCCTTCCCGGGCAGCCGGGTCGAGATCAACGTCCGCGACGGTCTGTTCGAACTGTCGCTGCGCCAACCCGGGATGCTGCGGCCGCTGACCGCCGCGGAACTATCCGACGGCACCCTGCGCTACCTGTTATGGGTCGCGGCACTGCTCTCGCCCCGGCCCGCCGAACTGACCGTCCTCAACGAACCCGAGGCCAGCCTGCATCCGGAGTTGCTGCCGGCGCTGGCGGCCCTGATCGGCCGGGCGGCCGAGGCCGCTCAGATCATCGTCGTCACCCATTCGGCGGAACTGGTCGGCGCCCTGGGCGAGTACGGCCAACCGGCCCAACTGCGGCTGCTCAAGCAGGACGGCCAGACCGTCGTGGCGGATCAGGGTCTGCTCGACGAACCGCCCTGGCACTGGCCCGAGCGCGGATGAGCCGGGCCTATCCTGGGCAGCTATGACCGAACCCGACGAGACCCGGTCCACGATGATGCCGATGCTGGCCGCCCTGGCGGTGGCCGTCGTCGTGCTCACCGGGTACTTCGCGCTGCGGTTCATCGGGGGCGGAGACCCCCTGCCCGACGACGCCGCTGTGGGCCGGGCGGTGGTCGGCCAGAACGATGCGCTGCAACGCCGAAACTACGCCGCCTTCCGCACCTTCACCTGTGCGGCCCAGCAGGGCCTGGAGATCCAGGTGTTGGCCGACCAACGCCAGTCCAGCGACGCCAAGGGCGCCCGCTACGTCGATGACGTCACCGACATCGCGGTGACCGGCGAACGGGCCACCGCGACCGTGGTCTACCACTTCGAGAAGTCCAAGGACGACAAGGTCAGCACACCCATGACGTTCGTCCGGGAGGACGGCGCCTGGAAGGTCTGCTCGCCGGGTCCGCGTTGACCCTCACTCGCGGCCGAATTCGACCGCAACGCCGACGGTGATGACGGCGATGACCACGACCAGGAACGCCGTCGCCACCGGGATGAGGTAGCGCGAGAGCGGGGTCTGATCGTGCTGCACCGTCTGCAGCACCCGTAGGTAGCGGTTGCGCACCACGAACAGGCCGGCCAGCCCGCCGACAACGACCAGGGCGATGCCCGGCAGTACGGGAAAGTCTTCGGTCACACTCCAGCGCACGGTCAGCGCCCCCACCGCCACCACCCCCAGTGCGGTGCGCTGCCAGGCCAGCGCGGTGCGCTCGGCTTGGGCGCCGATGTCGAACAGTCGCCGGGACTGCGGCTGCACCGCTATGCCGATTCGGCGAGGTAGACCAGTACGGCGACGGCTATGGTCACCAATGCGACGCCGGCGACGAGGATCCGGGGCAGCGGATCCACCGGCAGGCGGCGCTGTTCCCGGATCGCCCGTTCGGCGCGCTCCCAGCGCAGGTAGGCGCCGACGGTGACCACCAGCGACAGCAGCAGCAGCATCCCGGTGACCCCCAGCCGCACCGGGCGGGGCCCGAAGTGGTGGACCAGGCTGGCCAGTGCGACCGCCCCGGCCAGCAACCCCAGTCCCGTTCGCAGCCAGGCCAGGAATGTCCGCTCGTTGGCCAGGGTGAACCGGTAGTCCGGATCGGAGCCCACGCTTTGCAGGGGCGGCTTGCGTCGGAGCGGACTCACCCTGAGCAACGTACTCCGCAAAGGGACTTCGCTGCAGTGCAGTTCCGGTGTGGGAGACTCGGATTTGTGAGCTACGCCGGAGATATCACCCCGCAGGAAAGCTGGCGGGTTCTCAGTGAGAACCCCGACGCGGTGCTGGTGGATGTGCGCACCGACGCCGAGTGGAAGTGGGTGGGCGTTCCCGACCTCTCCAGCCTGGGCAGGCAGGTGGTGTTCGTGGAGTGGAACACCGCCGGCGGGCCCAACGAGAACTTCGTCTCCGATCTGATCGCTGCCGGGGTCACCCCCGGCGAACGTCCGGTGATCTTCCTGTGCCGCTCCGGCAACCGCTCCATCCCGGCAGCCGAGGCCGCCACCGCCGCCGGCATCGCCCCGTCCTACAACATGCTGGAGGGCTTCGAGGGGCAGCTCGACCCGCACGGCCACCGGGGCGCCACCGGCTGGCGCGCTGAAGGTCTGCCCTGGAAGCAGTCATGAGCAAGGCCGACGGCGACGTTCCCTCGGTGCGGATTCCCGCACCGCTGCCCGAGGGCGTCAGCCAGGCCACCATCGGGGTGCGCGGCGGTCTGCTGCGGTCGGGCTTTGACGAGACCGCCGAAGCGATCTACCCGACCTCCGGCTACGTCTACGAGTCGGCCGAACAGGCCGAGATGGCGTTCACCGGGGAGATCGACCGCTTCGTCTACTCGCGCTACGGCAACCCGACGGTCGCCATGTTCGAGGAGCGACTGCGGTTGATCGAGGGCGCCGAGGCCGCATTTGCCACCTCTTCGGGGATGGCTGCGGTGTTCACCGGCCTCGGTGCGCTGCTCGGCGCTGGGGACCGCCTGGTCGCCGCCCGCAGCCTGTTCGGTTCATGTTTTGTGGTGTGCAACGAGATCCTGCCCCGCTGGGGTGTGGAGACGGTGTTCGTCGACGGGGAAGACCTCGACCAGTGGGAGCAGGCGCTGAGCCAGCCCACCACCGTGGCGTTCTTCGAAACTCCGTCCAACCCCATGCAGAGTCTGGTCGACGTCGCCGCGGTCTCGGAGATGGCGCACTCGGCCGGTGCGAAGGTGGTGCTGGACAACGTCTTCGCCACCCCGCTGCTGCAGCAGGGTCTGCCACTGGGGGTCGACGTGGTGATCTACTCCGGTACCAAGCACATCGACGGCCAGGGCCGGGTGCTGGGCGGGGCGATCCTGGGCGGCAAGGAGTACATCGACGGCCCGGTGCAGACCCTGATGCGCCACACCGGCCCGGCGCTGAGTCCCTTCAACGCCTGGGTACTGCTGAAAGGCCTTGAGACGCTGTCGGTCCGGGTCGACTACAGCAACGCCTCGGCCCAGCGGGTGGCCGAGTTCCTGGAAGACCACCCCGGGGTGCGCTGGGTGCGTTACCCCTACCTGCCTTCGCACCCCCAGCACGATCTTGCCAAACGGCAGATGAGCGGCGGCGGAACAGTCGTCACCTTCGAATTGGACGCACCGGAGGGTCGGGGAAAGCAGCGCGCCTTCGAGGTGCTCGACAAACTGTCCATCATCGACATCTCCAACAACCTCGGCGACGCCAAGAGCTTGATCACCCACCCGGCCACCACCACCCACCGGGCGATGGGTCCGGAGGGTCGGGCCGCCATCGGACTGGGCGACGGGGTGGTGCGGATCTCGGTCGGCTTGGAGGGCACCGAGGACCTGATCGCCGATCTGGACCGTGCGCTGAGCTGACGGTGTCACAGCAGGCCCGGAAAGCGGCGAAGAAGGCGCGCCGTCGTAAACGGCAGGCCGTCCGGGAGGCCGCCTGGCTTCCCGAGGCGGTTTTGACCGATCCGGCGGACGCGATCGACGAGGCCGTCGCCGGGATCGACGACTGGATCGGTGCCCGCGGGTGGGAGCTGGACACCGAGACCTCCGCCGGTCTCATCAGCTGGGTCTATCCGCCGTCGGCGGTGTCCTCCGACGACGAGGACCGCGAACCGGTCACCCGGACGTGGATCACCGTCGCCGAGGACGACGACGCGGTGGTGCTGGAGTTCGGGGCCGCGCTGGTGGGTTCCGGCGCCGACGACGAGGTCTACCTGCTGGACCCGGACACCCTGGCCGAGGATGTCGCCGCCCTGGAGGCCTATCGGCCGGGCCTGCCGAGACCGGAGTTGGGTTGAGGCGGTTGCGCTTCCTCGAGGTTCATCCCGAGGACGACCTGACCCAGCCGCTGATCAACGAACTCGCCGTCGAATACGCGACCCGCTACGACAGCACCGAGGAGCGGGTGCTGGGCTGGCTGCGCGGCTACCCGGCCGGGGAGTTCACGCCGCCTACCGGCGGCATGCTGGTCGGACTGCTGGATTCAGTACCCGTCACCGGCGGCGCCTTCCGCCGGTTCGGGGTCGTGGAGGGCGCGGAAACCGCGGAGCTGAAACGGATCTGGACCGACCGCCGGTACCGGCGCCGCGGCTACGGACGGCTGTTGCTGGCCGAACTGGAGACGCGCATCACGGCGCTGGGCTACCGCAGGATCTACCTCACCACCGGCGACCGCCAACCCGAGGCCGAGGCGCTCTACCTGGCCGCCGGCTACAACAGGCTGGCCGAGCCGCGGCCGGCCGAGGCGGAGGTCTATGCGGTGGCGTTCGAGAAGGTGCTGGCCTGACCCGCGACCCGACCCCGCGAGGGTTCGGCCGGGATCGCCTCGGGTTACGGCGGGTCTAGACGCCGTCGGCGTCGCTGACCCCGCCGCCGGCCTCCCCGACCGCCTCGCGGATCGGGCCGACCCACACCTGGCCGTGGCCGGGGATCAGGACCTCGGTACCGGCTCCGGCGAGCACCTGCAGGCTGCGCCGGCAGTCCGCGTCGCTGTGGTTGAACATCGACGGCAGCAGTTGCGGCCCGGTGCGCTGCGCCAGCGGATGGCCGGTGACCAGGGCGTCCCCGGTCACCAGCACTCCGTCGACGAGGTAGGAACAGTGCCCGCTGGTGTGGCCCGGGGTGGGCAGCGGCACCGGCCGTCCGGGCAGTCCGGCGGCGACGTCGTCGCTGAGCGCCCGCACCGTCGGGATTCCGCTGCGAACCAGACCACCTTTGGCGACGACCTGCGCCGACCAAGTCAGCCACCGGGGACGCCAGACCTGGCTGGCTAGGGCTGCCGGCGCAACCTGTTGGAGGTAGTCGCGTCTGGCGTGCCCGACCTCGCCGCGGTGGCAGTAGACCGGGGTGCGATGCCGCTCGGCGAACCAGATCGCCGTGCCGAGGTGGTCGATGTGGGCGTGGGTCAACAGGATTGCGCGTACATCGCCGGCGGCGAAACCCAGTGCCTGCACCGACGTCAGAACATCGTCACGATTGCCGGGGAAACCCGCGTCGATGAGCATGACGCCGGAATCGTCGCTGACCAGGGTCCAGTTCACCAGCGGCGTGTAGGCCAGATGCACGGTGTCGGTGACAGCGGTCAACACCGGGGGCATCGCCCGAGTGTAGGGCGGTGGAGTAGAAACATCTGATGGTGGATTTGAAGCTGGGTTACAAGGCGTCGGCTGAACAGTTCGACCCCCGCGAGCTTGTCGAACTGGGTGTCCTCGCCGAAGAGCACGGTATGGACAGCGCCTCGGTGAGTGACCACTTCAACCCGTGGCGCCATGAGGGCGGGCACTCGCCGTTCGCCCTGTCGTGGATGACCGCCGTCGGTGAGCGCACCAGACGCATCACGCTGGGCACCTCGGTGCTGACCCCGACGTTCCGCTACAACCCCGCCGTCGTCGCCCAGGCCTTCGCCACCATGGGGTGTCTGTACCCGGGGCGGGTGTTCTTGGGTGTGGGTACCGGTGAGGCGCTCAACGAGATCGCCACCGGATCGGTCGAGCAGTGGCCCGAGTTCAAGGAGCGCTTCGCCCGGCTGCGCGAATCGGTCAAGCTGATGCGCGAGCTGTGGTGGGGGGAGCGGGTCGACTTCGAGGGCGAGTTCTACCGCCTCAAGGGAGCCTCCATCTACGACGTGCCCGACGGCGGGGTGCCGGTCTACATCGGCGCCGGCGGTCCGGTGGTCGCCAAGTACGCCGGCCGGGCCGGGGACGGGTTCATCTGCACCTCCGGAAAAGGTGAGGAGCTCTACACCGAGAAACTCATGCCCGCCGTGCAGGCCGGTGCCGAAGCCGCCGGCCGTGACTTCGACTCGATCGACAAGATGATCGAGATCAAGATCTCCTACGACACCGACCCCGAGGCCGCCTTGAACAACACCCGGTTCTGGGCTCCACTGTCGCTGACGCCGGAGCAGAAGCACACCGTCTCCGACCCGATGGAGATGGAACGGCTGGCCGACGAGCTGCCCATCGAACAGGTGGCTCGGCGCTGGATCGTCTCGAGCGACCCCGACGAGACGGTGGAGAAGGTCGCCGACTACCTCGGCTACGGCCTGAACCACCTGGTGTTCCACGCCCCCGGCCACGATCAGCGCCGGTTCCTGGAACTCTTCGAGCGCGATCTGCTGCCCCGGCTGCGCAAACTCGGCTAATCGCCGGACTCGCAGCGCCCGACTGAGGGATGCTGTGGTCGTGACCGACCCCACCTCCCGAGGTCCCACCTCGATCGGCCCCACCTCGATCGGCCCCACCTCGATCTACGTCGCCTCCCCCGAAGGCGAGACCGGCAAGTCCACCATCGCGCTGGGGCTGGTGAACCGGCTGGCTGCACTGGTGCCCAAAGTCGGGGTGTTCCGGCCCATCACACGCCGTGAGGAACGCGACTACGTCCTGGAACTGCTGCTGGCCCAGAGCAACGCCGGGCTCTCCTACGACGATTGCGTCGGGGTCAACTACCAGCGACTGCACGAGGACTGCGAGGGTGCGATCGCCGACATCGTCGACCGGTACCACGCGGTGGCCTCCCGATGCGACGCCATGGTGATCGTCGGCTCGGACTACACCGATGTCGCCACCCCGACCGAACTGAGCGTCAACGCCCGCATCGCCGTCAACCTGGGTGCCCCGGTGGTGCTGTCGGTGCGCGCCTTCGACCGCACACCGGAGGAGATCGCGCAGGCGATCGAACTGTGCATCGTGGAATTGTCGGCCCAGCACGCCCACACCGCGGCGGTGGTGGCCAACCGGTGCCTGCCCGACAACATCGAGGCGGTGGCCAAGGCCTGCCGGGACCTGGGGGCCCCGGTCTACGTCATCCCCGAGGAGCCGCTGCTGGTGGCGCCGACCGTCGGGGAGTTGCTCAGCGCCGTCCACGGCCACCTGATCCACGGCGACTCCACCCTGCTGGGTCGGGAGGTCATGCATGTGATGGTGGGCGGGATGATGGCCGAGCACGTGCTGGAGCGGTTACAGGAGGGAGCCGTGGTGATCACCCCCGGCGACCGGTCCGACGTCGTGCTGGCGGTGGCCAGCGCGCACGCCGCCGAGGGGTTCCCGTCGTTGTCGGGCATCATCCTCAACGGCGGGTTGCCGCTGCACCGCGAAGTCGCCCGTCTGGTCACCGGGATCGGTCTGCGGCTGCCGATCATCGCCACCGAGCTGAGTACCTATCCCACCGCCAGCGCGGTGGCCAATGCCCGGGGCCGGGTCACCGCCAACTCCGAGCGCAAGATCGACACCGCCCTGCAGTTGATGGACCGCCACGTCGACATCGGCGACATGCTCGACCGGCTGGCGATCCCGATTCCCAGCGTGACCACCCCGCAGATGTTCGCCTACCAGTTGATGGAGCGAGCACGGGCCGACCGCAAGCGCATCGTGCTACCCGAGGGTGACGACGACCGGATTCTGCAGGCCGCCGGACGACTGTTGCGCCGCGGCATCGCCGAGTTGACGATCCTGGGTGACGAAAGCCAGATCCGTTCTCGCGCATCTGAACTCGGGGTCGACCTGAGTGCGGCGACCGTACTCAATCCGCGCACCAGCGAACTTTGCGAGAAGTTCGCCGAGCAATACGCCGAGCTGCGCAAGAAGAAGGGTGTTTCCGTCGAGCAGGCCCGCGAGATCGTCCAGGACGTCTCCTACTTCGGAACCATGTTGGTACACAACGACATCGTCGACGGCATGGTATCCGGTGCCGCCCACACCACCGCCCACACTGTGCGTCCGGCGTTCGAGATCATCAAGACCCAGCCCGGAGTGTCCACGGTGTCGAGCATCTTCCTGA
>VERS01000075.1 GCA_018882545.1 Mycobacterium sp. | reverse complement strand
GCGCGGCGGTGATCGAGGTCAACCCCGAACCCACCCCGCTGACGTCCGCGGTGACGGCGTCCCTGCGGGAGAACGCCGCCTCCGCTCTGCCGACGCTCCTGCAACGGCTGCCCGAACTGCTCGGGTCGACCTAACCGCGAAGCGGCCCGGCGGCCTTGACCGCCCGCCCGACGGCAACCTCAGAGACCGGCAGCGGAACCCACGCCGGCAGCGTCCACTGATGACGCGCGACGTCAAGAGTGAAACCAGCTGCGTTGATGTGCTGTTCGGTGTCCCGGTGGGTGTGGCAGTTACCGGCGATCCGCGGCCACACTGTGGCATCGGCGAGCCGCTGCAGCGAGCCGCGCCACCCTGAGCTGGCAACGTGTTCGAAGTATCTGAGCTCCCCGCCCGACTTGAGAACCGAATTCAACTGCAGCAGAACCGCGGCCGGGTCAGCAACCGAGCACAGGACCAGGGAGCACACAATAGCGTCGAACGGCTCGGCCTCGGGCATGTTCTCCACGGTGGATTCGATCACCGTCACCGGTACCGACGCTTCGGCCGCAGCCCGTCGGGCTCTGGGTGCGAGCTGGATCTCAGGTTCCAGTGCGATCACCTGCCGCACTTCGCGCGGGTAATGGGCGAAGTTGGTTCCGGTGCCCGCCCCGACCTCCAAGACGCGCCCGGAGAGCCCGGCCAGATTCTCGGTACGCAACCGCAGCATCAGAGGGGACTCGTGCGAGGACAGCACCGTCCACATCCGAGCGAAGAACGGGTGGTGCAACCGCTGGTCGGTGCGGGTGTCGGTCATTTCCCCACTGTAACCAGCTGCCCCGATCCGGAAACCCGCCGATCCGCCGGGTCCTCAGAGATTCCGATGCGTTCATGCAGCCGCGCAAGCGGCCGGGGCGCCCACCAGTTCCGCTTACCCATGACCTGCATGAACGCCGGCAGTAGCCCCATCCTGACCAGGGTGGCGTCAACAATGACCGCCAATGTCAGACCCAGTCCGAAGATCCGCATGAAGGAGACCTGAGCGGCGATGAGGGCGGCGAAGGCGATCGCCATGATCAGCGCTGCAGCGGTAACCACCCGACCGGTCCGGGCCAGACCCATGGCCACACTCTCCACGGCATCCGCCCGGGTTTGCCCGGAATTGAGCCAGAACTCGCGGATCCGGGCGAGCAGGAACACCTCGTAGTCCATCGACAGCCCGAAGGCGACGCAGAACATCAGCACCGGGATGTTGGCCTCCATAGTGCCGGTCGGGGTAGTGCCGAGCGCACCGAGGTGGCCCTCCTGAAACACCCACACCAGCGCACCGAACGCCGCCGACAGCGAGAGCACGTTGAGGATGATCGCCTTCAACGGCAACACCAGACTGCCGGTCAGCATGAACAGCAGGAGGAAGGTGATCGCTCCGATCAGGGCGAGCACCAACGGCATTCGTGAGGTGACGGCTCCGACGATGTCACGGTTGATCTGCGCGCCGCCGGCGATGAGGACTTCCCGGCCGGCGGGCTCGATGACGGCGTGCAGCCGATCGAGCTGGGTCCTCGAAGCCTCCGAGTACAGCGGGGTGGTGCTGCGAACGGACAGAAATGCGCTGCCGTCGGCGATGCCGGCCGGGGCCGACGTCGGACCGACACGGTTGCCGCTGACGAACGTTCCGCCCGGCGCGGACACCGACGTCACCTCCGGCACCCGGGACAAGTCCGCCGCATAGCGATCCAGCTCCACTGCCGTCACACCGTCGGCACTGGGCAGCACCACGCTCAGTCCGTTGTTGAGGTTGCTGGAGAAGCTCTCGCGCAGAAGGTCGCCCACCTGGTGGGCCGAGGCGGTCTTCGGCAGCACGCGATCATCCGGACTGCCGAATTCGATGCGCAGGAATGGTGAGCCCAGCAGGAGCAGCAGCGCGACGATGGCGGTGCCTACCGGAACCGCGCGCCGCATCACGGCCTTGGTCGACCGATACCAGAACATCCGATCGACCGGAGGTTCGACGGGTTCGGGCCGGCCCAGCACGCGCCGCAGCCACCGGCGCAGGTCCAGTGCGCCGAGGCGGTCCCCGAGCAGCACGATCAGGGCGGGGGTGACGACGATGGCCGCTACAGCGGCGAAGGCCACCGTGGCGACGCCGGAGTAGGCGAAGGACTTCAGAAAGTACATCGGGAACAGTGTCAGGGCCGACAGCGAGAGCGCCACGGTCACCGCGGAGAACAGGACGGTACGACCTGCCGTGGACATCGTGCGCAGCAGCGCGGCATCCGGCGTTGCGCCGCTCGCGATTTCGTCGCGGTAGCGGCTGACGATCAGCAGCGTGTAGTCGATCGCCAGGGCCAGACCGAGCGAGGCGGTGATGTTCAGCGCGAAGATGGAAACCTCGGTGAAGCCGGTGATCAATCGCAGCACCGACATGGCACCCAGAACCGCCATCAGCCCCACCGCCATCGGCAGCAGCGAGGCCACCACACCGCCGAACACCCACACCAGCACCAGGAAGCTCAGCGGGACCGCGATCGCTTCCATCCGCAGCAGGTCGTGCTTGGTCTGCTCGTTGATCTGTTTCATGATCATCGCGCTGCCGCCGGCGAGCACGCTGACGCCGTCCCGGTCGCCGACGAACTGCGCAGCCAGTTCGGAGGCGTATTCCTGAGCGTTGTTCTCGCCGCCGTTGAGGGTGGCGATGATCAACCCGGTCTGTCCGTCGGTGCTGAGCAGTTCGGCCGCCGCCGCCGGCGGCGCGGTCCACGGCGACGTCACGGTGAGCACCGCCGGGGAGGCGTCCAGGGCTGTGACGATGTCGGTCCCCACCGCGCGTGCCGCCCCGCCACCGGCGCCGGCCGGGTCGGTGACCGTGAGCAGCAATTGCTGATCGCTCTGGTCGAACTTCTCGCTGAGCACCCGCGCGGCACGGGCCGATTCGGATCCGGGGTCCTGAAAGCCGCCCGCGGAAAGTTGATTGGCCACCGGAATGCCGAAGACGGCGGTGATCAAGGTCAACACCGCGGCGATCGCCAGAACCCCGCGAGGCGAGCGAAGGGCCAGCCGTGCGATTGCCTGAAGCACAGCCCTTCCTTCCTATCGACCTGCAGGTTTGCCCGACCTCGAGTCTGTCTGGGGCATCGGTTCGGGTCAAACCCGGCGCAGCCGCCGTCAGCCGCCGGTAAGAATTGCCACCATTTTCCGAAACGTGACTCAAAGATTCCTTAAAGGTGACCCATACGCTCATCTCATGTGGATCGACGAATCGAGTTTCGACGTCATCAAAGTTGACTTCGATGCGCTCTATCACGGCGACGTACTCGTGGAGGGCGACACCTCCGAGCAGTTCGAGGACCTGCCGCCACTGGCCAACGCCTGCTGACCGACGCAATTCGCGGTGTCGCACCGCGACCACGCCAACCTTTGCGCCCGCCTGTTTTCAGGCGGGCATTTTTATGTCCACTGCCGAAGCCCTACACGGCCGCCGACGTCGTGATCATTCCGGTCAGCCGGCTCGCAATGATGTCCTCGGCCTCATTGACCATCCGGCCGACCAGCTCCGCGCAGGTGGGAATGTCGTGGATGAGGCCCATCACGGTGCCTGCGCTCCAGATTCCGGCGTCGGGATCGCCGTCCTCGAAGACCTTGCGGCCCCGCGAGCCGGCCACCAGTTCCATAACGTCGCCGAACTGTCCGCCGTTGTCGAGGATTTCCACAACTTCCCGAGACACCGCGTTGCTGGCCACCCGGGCCGTGTTGTGCAGACTGCGGAAGATCAGTTCGGTGCCGAGCTCGCTGCCCTCGACAATGGCCTGCTTGATGTTGTGGTGGATGGGCGATTCGACGGTGCACATGAACCGGGTGCCCATGTTGACCCCGTCGGCACCGAGCGCCAGAGCGGCCACCAGGCCGCGGGCGTCACCGAAGCCACCGGAGGCGATCATCGGGATCTCGATCTTCTCGGCCGCGGCCGGGATCAGCACCAGACCGGGAATGTCGTCCTCGCCGGGGTGACCGGCACACTCGAACCCGTCGATGCTGATGCCGTCCACACCCAGGTTCTGTGCCTTGACCGCGTGCCGCACCGAGGTGCACTTGTGCAGCACCTTGATTCCGTTGTCGTGGAACATCGGCAGGTGCGGTGCCGGGTTGGAGCCGGCCGTCTCGACGATCTTGATGCCCGCGTCGACGATCACCCTGCGATACTCGTCATAGGGTGGCGGGTTGATCGCCGGCAGGATGGTGAGGTTCACCCCGAACGGCTTGTCTGTCATCTCCCGGGTTCGGTCGATCTCCCGGGCAAGATCCGCCGGAGTCGGCTGGGTGAGCGCTGTGAGGAAACCGAGCGCACCCGCATTGGCAACGGCGGCAACAAGTTCCGCCCGGCCCACCCACTGCATACCGCCCTGGGCGATCGGGTGCTCGACACCGAAGGTTTCGGTGAACTTGGTCGTCAGTGTCATGATCTTCTCCGTTCAGTTCCGAACGCCACCCGCGCTCAGCGAGGCGCCATCCGAATGGCGCCGTCGAGGCGGATGACCTCGCCGTTGAGCATCGGGTTCTGCACGATGTGCACCGCAAGGGACCCGTACTCGCTGGGACTCCCCAGCCGCGACGGGTGCGGGACCTGCGCGCCCAGGGAGGCCTTGGCCGGTTCGGGAAGCCCGGCCAGCAGCGGGGTGTCGAAGAGTCCGGGGGCGATGGTCATTACCCGGATCAACTTGTCCGCCAGGTCGCGGGCGATTGGCAGGGTCATGCCCACCACACCGCCCTTGGACGCGGAGTAGGCGGCCTGACCGATTTGTCCGTCGAACGCCGCGACCGAGGCGGTGTTGATGATGACACCCCGTTCGGGGCTGTTCTCCGGCCCGATGGGTTCGGTCTTGACCATCCGCTCGGCCCCCAGGCGCAGCACGTTGAACGTGCCGACCAGGTTGATGTTGACGATGCGGGCGAACTTCTTCAGCGGGTAAACACCGGCCTTGCCCAAAACGCGGATCGCATCGCCGGTTCCTGCACAGTTGACCACGATGCGTACCGGACCCAGCGTCTCGGCGAGGTCGAACGCCGCGGCGACGGCTTCTTCGTCGGTGACATCGGCGGCGGCGAATACCGCCCGGCCGGCCCCGAACTGAGCGTTCAGGTTGTCGGCGACCTCCCCGCCGGGGGAGGTCGGCAGATCCAGGATGACCACTTTGGCACCCTCCTCGAGCAGAGCCTTGGCAGTGGCCAGGCCCAACCCGGACGCCCCACCGGTGACCACGGCTACCGCATCCCTAATCTGCACTCCCACGTTCCTTTCCGGAAGTTCTACCTACTGGTTGGTTGGCCGGCTGGGTGCGAACTATACCCAGTCGCTGAGGACGGCATCGGTGTCCTCCCCCGGAGTCCGCGGCGGGGTCGGGGTGCCGGGCTGGGTCCGGGAGAACCGCGGTGCCGGCATCGGGAAGACGGAGTCCCCGACCTTGTAGAAGCTGCCCCGTTGGACGTTGTGCGGCTCGGTCTCGACCTCGCCGAACGACAGAATCGGGGTCACGCAGGCGTCACTGCCTCGGAACACCTCGGCCCAGTGATCGCGGTCATGTCCAGCGAACTTCGCGGCGAGAATCGCCCGTAGCTCGGGAAAGCGGGTGATGTCCTGCTGGTGGGGCAGTGTCGTGGGGTCAAGCTCGAGTTTTTCGAGGAGCTCGGCGTAGAACTGGGGTTCGATCGCGCCGACCGCCACGTGCCGGCCGTCGGCGCATTCGTAGACGTCGTACCAGGGGGCACCGGTGTCGAGCATGTTGGTGCCGCGTTCGTCCCGCCACATGCCGGTGTGACGGAAGGCGAACATCATCTGCGCCAGCACCGCCGACCCGTCGACCATCGCGGCGTCGATCACCTGCCCCTTACCCGAATGCGAACGCTCGTATAGTGCAGCCAAGATTCCCACGAGCAGGAACATCGAACCGCCGCCGAAGTCGCCGACGAGGTTCAGCGGCGGGACGGGCGCCTCACCGGCCCGGCCGATCGCGTGCAGCACGCCGTTGAGCGAGATGTAGTTCATGTCGTGGCCGGACTGCCCGCTGCGCGGGCCGGTCTGACCCCACCCGGTCATCCGGGCATAGACCAGCCGGTCGTTGACCTTCGCGCAATCCTCCGGCCCCAGGCCGAGTCGCTCGGTGACTCCGGGGCGAAATCCCTCGATCAGAACGTCGGCCTTGGCGATCAGTCGCAGGACCAGGTCGCGGTCGGTGTCGCTCTTCAGGTCGGCGGTGACTGAACGGCGACTGCGCAGCAGGAAGTCATTGCCGGGCTTCGCACCGAGGCCCGGCTTGGGACGCTCCACGCGTACGACGTCGGCGCCGAGATCCCCCAGGATCATGGCGGCGTGCGGGCCCGGGCCGATGCCGGCCAGTTCGACGACGCGCAAGCCCTCCAGGGGTCCTGACATTGCTCTACCACCCTTCGCCGAAGTCCCGATCCATCAGTCCGAGATCATCTTTGTACCGTGTGTAACTGTGCACACCTACACCGGTATCGACGACTTGACGGCGGCCCTCGACGGCAACGTCCTGTCGGTGACCTTCAACCGCCCGGAGAGCCTCAACTCCCTGACCGCCGCAATGGTCGAGACGCTCTGCGAGCTGCTCGAGCAGGCGGCCGCCGATCCGGCCGTGAGGGTGGTGCGTCTCGGCGGTGCCGGACGCGGGTTCTGTGCCGGTGCGGGGATCAGCGCCGAGGATCAGAAGTCGGCCCGGGGATCAGGCACCGGCATCGACCCGTTGCTGGACGCCGTCAACCGCGCGATACCCGCGATCACCGGCCTTCCCAAGCCGGTTGTGGCTGTGGTGCACGGGCCGGCGGCCGGCGTCGGGGTGTCACTTGCATTGGCGTGCGACATCGTATTGGCATCGGAGACGGCGTTTTTCCTGTTGGCTTTCACGAAGATCGGCCTGATGCCCGACGGCGGCGCGTCGGCATTGGTGGCCGCGTCGATCGGGCGCACCCGGGCGATGAGGATGGCCCTGTTGGCCGAGCGGCTACCCGCCCAGGTGGCTTTCGATTACGGGTTGGTGTCGTCGGTGCATCCCGCCGATGGACTGGAGGCCGAGGCGGCCGCGGTGATCGCCAAACTGGTGGCGGGTCCGGCGGCGGCCCTGCGCAGGACCAAGCACGCGGTCAACGCCGCGACCCTGGCCGAGTTGGACGCGGCAATCCGCCGCGAGACCGAAGGCCAGTTGTTGCTGTTGAAATCCCGCGACTTCGCCGAGGGCACCCGGGCTTTCCAGCAGCGCCGTTCGCCGACCTTCTCCGACGACTAGCGCGCACCCGCACCGTTCAGAACGGGTCGTAGAACGACACCGGGACGCGGCTCTTCGCCGGGACGAACTTCGGCGGCAACGCGATATCTCCAAGCGGCGTCAGGAGTTTCACCGACGTCAAGTTGCCCGACGGAAAGGCCACGGTCGCGTGGGCGGCGCCAAAGCCTTTGGTGCCTGATCGCACCGAGTTGAAGATCGAACCCGGCGGCGGAAGGCCGGGCCCGCCTTGGGCGACGCCGGTGACCAGCAGGGCGGTACTGCGAATGCCGAAAGCATCCCACTGCGTGAAGACGGCGGCATCGACGGTGCCGAGTCGGGATCCGGCCGAATCGTAGACATCGAACCGCTGGTAACCCTGGATCTCGACCTCCCTGGGTGGCAGGCCGTTAACTCCGCGGGGCACAAAATCCGAGACCGGAACGAAGTCGAAACCCCCCGCGCCGGACATCGTGGTGCGGGGATTCCCGGTCGCGTCGATGAGGGTGTGGGCACTGGCGGTGAGCTTGCCCTTGTTCATCCTGATCACCGAGACGTCCGCGCCGCCCGGTGCCGGCAGTGCCGAATAGAGCAGAAAGTGGTCGTCGGCTCCGAAGTAGATCACGTTGTACACCGACCCGACGGGCGGCACCTGCCCCGGGC
>VERS01000690.1 GCA_018882545.1 Mycobacterium sp. | reverse complement strand
TTCGGACGTCGGCGGCGTCGATCTCGGTGACCAGGTGCAGGAACGGGATGTCGGCACCGTCCAGCAGGATGTAGGCCGCCACGTACGGGGGCTTGATGCGCTGCCCGGGGAACGGGATGTTGATGATCGCGAAGGTCGTCACTATGCCCCTGTCGGGAAGTTCGACGAACTGGTCGAGTTCCCGGCCGGTCGCGGGGTCGGCCTCCCGAGGCGGGAAGTAAACCTTGCCGTCGTCTCCGGACCGGGCGCCCAGCAGTGTGCCGTTCCGCAGGGCACGCAGGAAGATGCTCTCCGGCCGCGATGCGCTGTGCTGCACTCTGAGGAACTCGGGCACCATCACGATCGTGACCGGGTCGGTTTCATCGGGGGCGTCGGGCACCGGTTCCGGGGTGCCCCCCGGTGCGAAGCAGGCGATGTCGGTGATCGCGCCGACCGGGTCGTCCACCCAGTGCGCGTGCACCCGGTCACCGGTGCGCACCTGACCGTCCACGGCATGCAGCAGGGGAGTGTCGGCGCCGTCGAGTTTGATCAGCGCCCACGCGAATGGCCGGTCCAGCGGCTGGCCCTCCAGCGGCTCGGACTGCCAGGTCCACGACAGCACGGTCCCGACGCTGCCCACCGGCACGATCTGCGTGAGACGCTCGCAGGTGACCGGGTCGTATTCGACGACGGGCACGTGCACCCGCCCGTCGGAACCGCGGACGCCGACGATACGCCGGTCGCGCAGTGCGGTGAAGAACGCGCTCAGGGTCGGGCCTACTGAACGCTTGTAGTCGAATGCCAGTGTCAGCGGCGCGGTGAGCGGGGGTTCGTGGGAGTCTATTAAGGCTCTTACAGCAGGACTCACGGCAGGAGTAGTGCTCTGGCTGACGCTCACAGCATCGAGTAGAACAGGTTCTAACTAGGCTGGCAAGGGACGCCCGCTGGGGCGGCGGCCAGCAGAGAAACCAGCACAGAAACCAGCACGGAAACCAGCACGGGAACGAGGACAGGCGATGAAACTCGGTTTGCAGCTCGGGTACTGGAGCGCCCAGCCACCAACCAACCACGCCGAACTGGTCGCCGCCGCCGAAGAGGCCGGCTTCGACACCGTGTTCACCGCCGAAGCCTGGGGCTCGGATGCCTTCACTCCGCTGGCGTGGTGGGGGCGGCAGACCACCCGGATGCGGCTGGGGACCTCGGTGGTGCAGCTGTCCGCCCGCACCCCGACGGCCTGCGCGATGGCCTCGCTCACCCTGGACCATCTCTCCGGCGGACGGCATCTGCTGGGGCTGGGTGTGTCCGGACCGCAGGTGGTGGAGGGCTGGTATGGCCAGCGTTTCCCCAAACCGCTGGCCCGCACCCGGGAGTACATCGACATCGTCCGGCAGGTGTGGGAGCGGCAGGGCCCGGTGACCAGCCCGGGTCCGCACTACCCGCTGCCACTGACCGGTGAGGGCACCACCGGACTGGGCAAGACGCTCAAACCGATCGTGCACCCGCTGCGCGCCGACATCCCGATCATGCTCGGCGCGGAGGGCCCCAAGAACATCGCTCTCGCGGCCGAAATCTGCGACGGTTGGCTGCCGATCTTCTACTCACCGCGGCTGGCCGATATGTACAACGAGTGGCTCGACGAGGGCTTCGCCCGGCCCGGGGCGCGACGCAGCCGCGCGGAATTCGAGATCTGTGCGACCGCCCAGGTCGTCGTCACCGACGATCGCGCCGCCACGTTCGAGATGATCAAGCCTTTCCTGGCGCTCTACATGGGCGGCATGGGCTCGGAGGACACCAACTTCCACGCCGACGTCTACCGGCGGATGGGATACGCGGAGGTGGTCGAGGATGTGACCACGT
>VERS01000074.1 GCA_018882545.1 Mycobacterium sp. | reverse complement strand
AGCTAAGCCTGCCAGCGCCGATGATACTACCCAACAGGGTGGAAAAGTAGGACACCGCCGAACACACATTAAGGAACGCCCCCCGGAACACCCGGGGGGCGTTCCGCTATTCGTTGAGAGGTGAAATTCAGCCGAATTTCGCATCGGCTTCTGCAAGCCGCTTTCCGAGACCGTTTCTCACGGCCATTCTCGAGCTCTTTCCAGGGCGAGTAGCGTCCGTTTGCGATCCAAGCCCCCGCCGTAGCCGATGAGGCCTCCGGAGGATCCGATCACCCGGTGGCAGGGCACGATGATGCTCACCGGGTTGCGGCCATTGGCCGAGCCGACCGCGCGAGCCGCCCCCGGTGACCCGATCTGCTCGGCAATCTGGCCGTAGGAACGGGTCTCGCCGTAGGGAATCGTCACCAGCGCCGCCCACACCCGTCGCTGGAACGTCGTCCCCGCCAAATCGACCTCAACGTCGAACCGGGTCAGCTCCCCGGCAAAGTACGCGGCGAGTTGTTCGACGACGGGAGCGAACGCCCCGCCGCCGGCCGGCCGCCAACCGGAGCGATCCGGTTCATGGCGCTGCTCGGCCATGCACAGGACGCTCAGAGTCGACCCGTATCCGGCCAGCGTCAGCGGTCCGATTGGGCTGTCGATCGTTCGGTAGTGCAGGCCGGCCACCCGCTGAATGTTTTCACAACCGGTCTGTTCCCGGCTGCGGGGTGGCCCCGGGTTCACCTGAGCAGCCGTTCGGTGATAATCCTGCGGAAACGACGCATTTCCGCTTAGGATCTGGGTGCGGGTGACGCACTTGGGGGCGCGGCTGCCGCAGACCATTGCACGGCTACTGAGGAGGAATTGGATGGCCAACGAACGCGACACAGTGGCCGCTGGCGTGGTCAGCAAACTCGAGTGGCTGCGGGATTCGGTCAAGACCCACCCCGAGGGCGCCGCGGACTCGACCTGGGCATGGATCGAGGAGCTGTCAAAGCGGGCCGGTAGCGATGCCGAGTCGGCCGATTCCGACCTCAACGAACTGTTCCGTCTGGGCACGGCCCCGACCGACCTGCACGGCGCCACCGAGGGCATGCTGGTGATGACCACCACCAACGAGAAGTTCGACGCCGTCGTGCGGGTCATCACCTCGATGTGGATGCCGTGGCAGGGCAAGCGGTTTGACAAGGACAACGCCAAGGGCGACAACCGCCTGACCAAGAGCACCGGGCTGGTCGGCAAGCTGCTCTGGCCGCTGTACAAGATGACCGACCACACCGACGGCAAGCTGGCCTTCGACTTCGAGACGTACGTAGAAGCCGGCAAGGAAGATCCCGACGTCGACGTGATGGTTATCGACTACGCCGACATCGAGAAGAACCCCAAGTTGGTGATTCGCAAGATCCGCGACGAACTCGTCGAACTGGTTCCCGGGGTCTACTTGGGCAAAATCCTCTACAACACGGGTTCGGGCTACTTCAAGCTCGGCTACTTCGCTCTGCGCATCCCGCGCTGAGCCACCTGCCAACCACCCCAACGACAAACACCTCAAATCCGACCCGCGGAAGGGCAAGCCATGATCCTGAGCGACAAGCAGTGGTACGAACAACCGTCACTGATTCTGCAGATCCGCGCGCTGACGAAGCTGCGTGAGGATCTGCGGGAGAAGAACCTGTTCGAGGCTCACGACATCAGGCCGAAGGACGACCTCGGCGAACCCAGCGAGCAGGCCAAACGGGCCCGTACGCCGGACGGCACCTTCAACGACCTCTCCGACCCCTGGATGGGAGCCGCCGGAACGGGCTTCGGGCGCAACGCGCCGCTGGAGAAGACCATCACCCACACCAAGAAACTGCTCGACCCCGATCCTCGCCTCATCAGCCGCAAGCTGATGGCCCGCGACTCGTTCAAGCCGGCCGGCATCATCAACTCGTTCGCGGCGGCCTGGATCCAGTTCGAAAACCACAACTGGTTCTTCCACGGCAACGGGGAACCGGACAAGGTGATCGAGATTCCGTTGCGGGAGGGCGACAACTTCCCGGTCAACCCGATGCAGATCCGCCGGACCATCCCGATGAACGGCCGGGAGATCATCGACGGAGAGCCTGCGCCGGCCTTCGCCAACGCCGAGACCCACTGGTGGGACGGCTCTCAGATCTACGGCACCGGTCAGGACAAACAAAATCAGGTCCGCACCTTCAAGGACGGCAAAGTCAAGGTCCAGGAGGACGGTCGGCTGGCCCCCAGCATCGAGACCGCCGGCATCGACCTGACCGGCTTCGAGGAGAACTACTGGGCCGGCGTCGGGCTCCTGCACACCCTCTTCGCGCGCGAGCACAACGCGGTCTGCGACGCGCTCAAGAAGGCCTATCCCAGCATGGACGACCAGAGGCTCTATGAGACCGCGGTGCTTACCGTCTCGGCGCTGATGGCCAAGATCCACACCGTCGAGTGGACGACGTGCATCCTGCGTCACCCGGCGCTGCAAATCGGTATGAACGCCAACTGGTACGGCGCGCTCGGTGAGACGTTCAAGGAGAAGATCGGCAGGGTCGGTGACAGCGAGGCTCTGTCGGGTATCGTCGGCTCGCCCCTTGACCATCACACCGCGCCGTTCTCGCTCACCGAAGAGTTCGTCACCGTCTACCGCCTGCATCCGCTGATCCCGGATGACTGGAACTTCTTCTCGCTGGAGTCCGGTGAGCATCTGTTCAACAAGACGTTCACCGAGATCCAGGGCAAGTACACCCGCGACTTCATGCACAGCCTGGAGATGAGCGACCTGTGGTACTCGATGGGCCTGGCCAGTGCTGGGGCTGTGTGCCTGCACAACTACCCGGCCGCGCTGCGGGAACTGGAGCGGATCGACGGCCAGATCACCGACCTGGCCACCCTCGACCTCGTCCGTGACCGCGAGCGCGGGGTGCCCCGGTACAACGACTTCCGGGAGATGCTGCGCATGCCGCGCCGCAAGAGCATCGACGAGATCACTCCGAACAAAGAGTGGGCCAAGGAGATCAACGAGATCTACAACGGCGACGTCGACATGGTCGACGTGCAGGTCGGCATGCAGGCCGAGCAGCCGCCGAAGGGTTTCGGGTTCTCCGACACGGCCTTCCGGATCTTCATCCTGATGGCTTCCCGCCGGCTCAAGAGCGACCGCTTCTTCACCACTGACTTCCGTCCCGAGGTCTACACCCAGGTCGGGTTCGACTGGGTGAACAGCAACGGACTGAAGGACGTGTTGATGCGGCACTACCCCGAGCTGAGTCCGGTGCTGGAGAACGTCGAGCGTGTCTTCGCGCCGTGGCCGAAGCTGGGGGCGCCCGCCCCCGACAAGCCGAATCGGATCGTTCAGCTCGCTGACACCGTTCGCGCCTACCTGCCCTGGGGCTAAAGGACGGTGGCACAGGACTTCCCACACGCTTCGGTACTTGAGGGCATTCGCTTCACCGCGCAGATCGGCGCCCCCAACATTATTCAGGGGCTGTTCAGCAAGCGGGAATTGCCGGTCAAGGTCGCCGCACGGTTGGGTGCCGACCACCTGGGTTTTGAGCTTGTCGATGGACTTGTGCGCAAGTACGGACCCGGACCGTTCTACGTGCGGGTGGCCAAGGACGAAGCCCTGCTGGTTAGCCACCCCGACGATCTGAAGTTCGTGCTCGGGGGATCGCCGGATCCGTTCGCCTCCGATCCAGAGCCGAAGGTCAAGGGCATGGCCGCCTTCCAGCCCGACGCGTTGACCATCTCCCGCGGGGACCTCTGGGCGCAGCGTCGGCAGTTCGCCGACGCCGTACTCGAGCCCGACCGGCCGGTCCACCGGCTCGCGGAGTCGTGGACCGGCGTCTGCGCGGACGCCGCCCGCGAACTGGCCGGGTCGCCGATCCGCTGGGCCGACATCGACCAGGCGTTCCTGCGGGTGATCCGCCGGGTCGTGCTCGGCGACAGCGCTGGTGACGATAGGCGTGTCACCGATCTCCTCAGTGAGCTGATGGCCGAGGGCAACAAGATGCCGGGCAAGCCCGGCTCGAAGTACCCGGAGTTCATCGCCGCCATCCAGCGCTACATCGAGAAGGCCGAGCCGGGCAGTCTGGCCTCGCAGGTCGCGGCTGCCCCGACCCCGCCTGGCGGGGCGGCAGGTCAGATGGTGCACTGGATGTTCGCGCTCAAGGCGAATCAGGCTGCAAGCGTTCTACGGGCGTTGGCCGCCTTGGCGACCCACCCCGAGCAGCAACGGGAGGCCCGGCTGGAGGTGTCGCGGGCCGACCTGTCGACGGCAGCAGGCATCGCGTCACTGGAGTACCTGGGCGGTTGCCTGCTGGAGTCCATGCGGCTGTGGCCGACCGTTCCGCTGTTGATCAAACTGGCGCATCGCGATGTCGAATTCCCCAGTGGGGTCGTGCTTCCCGAGGGTCGCCAGGTGCTGATCTACAACGTGTTCAACCACCGGAACCGGGCCCGCATCCCCTACGCCGACCGGTTCTCGCCCGGCGAGTGGGTCAGCGGGGAAGCCGGGCAGGACTGGTCGTTCAATTTCTTCAGCCACGGCCCGCAGAACTGCCCGGGCGGGGGGATCTCGGTGTTCCTCGGTCAGGCGGTGATGGCGAATCTGCTCGACGCCGGCCCGTTGTCGGTCCGAGGCGTCCGGCTGGATCCGGGCAAACCGCTTCCGCACGGTGTCGACCTGTTCGGGTTGACCGTGCATGCCGGCACGGCACTGTGACTTGCCGCTGCGAACATCAACATCAGGGGCTGCAAACGAACCTATGAGCACAACAAGTGAGCACCTGCAGCGGGTACTCGATGGCCGCTGGCGCGACACCAAGACCATGATCCGAGAGAAGCTTTCGCTGGAGATCTTCCGGCCGCACTTCACCCCGACCAAGGAGGTCGCCCGGGCCCGGGTGAACGCCCAGCTGAAGATCATTGCGGCGGCCGGTCAGGCCGAGGACGGCTTCCAGAAGGAGCGGGGCGGGACCGGGGACGCCGGTGCAGCGGTGACCAAGATCGAGATGCTGGCGATGTCGGATCTGTCGCTGATGGTCAAGGCCGGTGTGCTGTGGGGTCTGTTCGGCGGGGCGGTCGAGAACCTCGGCACCGAACGCCACCATGAGACCTATGTCCGCCCGCTGATCACCCTGGATCTACTGGGTTGTTTCGCGATGACCGAAACCGGGCACGGCAGCGACGTCCAAAATCTGGAGACGACGGCCACCTACGACCCGGAGACCGAAGAGTTCGTCGTCAACTCGCCGACGCCTACCTCCCGCAAGGACTACATCGGCGGTGCGGCTGAAAGCGCAATGGTCGCAGCCGTATTCGCACAGCTGATCACCAAAGGCCAGAACCACGGGGTGCATTGCCTGGTGGTGCCGATCCGGGACGAGGACGGTAATGACCTGCCCGGTGTGCGGACCTGGGACTGTGACTACAAGGGCGGGCTGCCGGGGGTCGACAACGGCCGCATCATGTTCGACCAGGTGCGGGTGCCCCGGGAAAACCTGCTCAACCGATTCGCCGACGTGGCACCCGACGGCACCTACAGTTCCGAGATCGAGAACGCCAACCGGCGCTTTTTCACCATGCTGGGGACGCTGGTCCGCGGTCGGGTCACCGTCGGCGGCAGCGCGGCGCAGGCCGCCCGGGTGGCCCTGGACATCGCCGTGCGGTACGCGTTGCAGCGCAAGCAGTTCAAGGCCGCCGGCGAGGACCGGGAAGTGCCGATCATGGACTACCTGATGCATCAGCGCCGCCTGCTGCCGTTCATCGCCCAGTCCTACGCTCTGCAATTCGCTCAGAACGAACTGGTGTCTGCCATGCACGACCAGCAGACGGCGTCGGTGCTGGACTTGGAGGCGCAACGCGATGTCGAGGCTCGAGCGGCAGGCCTCAAAGTCGCCAGCACCTGGCATGCCAGTGCGGCGATACAGGAGGCCCGCGAAGCGTGCGGCGGCGCGGGCTACCTGGCCGAGAACCGCCTGGTCGAACTTCGGGCCGACACCGACGTGTTCACCACCTTCGAGGGGGACAATCACGTCCTGCTCCAACTGGTCGCCAAGCATCTGCTCACCGAGTACAACGACGACATCAAGAGCATGAGTCCGGTGGAGTGGGTGCGCTTCGCCGCCAACTACGCAGGCGGCCGGGTGGTGAAAAGAACTGCCGCCGAGACGATCATGCAGACCATCCTTGATACCCGGCAGGACAACGAGGAAGAGGGCAGCCTGTTCAACCGCGGCACCCAGGCCAAGATGTTCGAGGACCGCGAGCAGTATCTGCTGTCCTCGCTGGCCCGCAGGTTGCAGCGCAACTCCAAGAAGATGCCCGCTTTCGATGCGTTCAATGTCGCCCAAGATCACGTCATGCACACGGCGCGCGCCCACATCGACCGCACGGTTCTGGAGGCGTTCATCGCCGGGATCGATCGCTGTGAGGACCCGGATGCGCGCCGGATCCTGGAGATGGTGTGCGATCTGTATGCCCTGACCGTTATCGAAGCCGACAAGGCCTGGTTCATGGAACACCGTCTGCTGTCCACGGAACGGGCCAAGGCCGTCACCCGGGGCATCAACGAGCGGTGCCGGACCTTGCGTCCGCACGTGCAGACCCTCGTCGACGCCTTCGGTATCCCCGAGCAACTGCGCGATGCCGAGATGCTGCACCCCGAGCGTCTGCCTCAGCCGGGATCCTGAGTCGCCGATGAACATCGCCGAAGAGATCATCGACTGGCTGTACCGCGAGCACCTTCGGATCGACGAGGGATGGTCATATCGACTGCCCACCGGATTCACCTGGTGGGCCGATGATTACGCCCAAACCGTCGAGTTCGTGGGCGAGGAGACCGGACCCAGCGGTGAGACCGGATACCTGCTGTGTGTGCGCACCGAGTTGCTACGCGAATTGGACCTCACCCCGGCGGCGCTGGACGGAATGAGTGGACTGCCGATGCGGTGCGCCGCGCTGGCCGGTCCGGTCTATGACGTCGAAGCGCGGATGGCCGACCTGTGGTCGATGGTCCGGGTCACCGACGACAACGGGGACTGGATGCGCCATCTGCTGGGGGCAGCGGCGGTCATGCAACTGGCCGAGGCCAGACTCCTGGCGCCGGTGCTGGCCGATGCGGTCGGAGCCCAGCCCGCCACCAGTGCCCACCCGGAGAGCGGACCTCGGACGGTTCCCGACCAGATGTCCTTCGCCGCTTCGGTGTTGGTTGGCTCGGGCGATGAGCCGTGCGCCTGGCCGGAGGCCGAATTCCACGATGTCGTCGCCGCGTCGGCCTCCGGGTCGGGAGTGGCCGGTGTCGTCGGCCAGGTTCTCACCGCGGAGTTCCCCTTCGGCGACCGGACCTCGGCCTGTCGCATCGCGGGTGATCAGCCGCACCCGATCTACGGCGGGGGACTTCTTGTGCTGCAGGCCTTCCCGGTTTCAGCCGACTCCGACTCCGACGGCATCAAGCTGGCTCTCTCACTCAATGCGGCCACGCTGACCCGCGAGCAGAGCGGCTATGGCCTGGGCAGCTACGTCTACGCCGACGGGGCCGTGCATTTCAGCGGGTTCGTCCCGAATGCGCTGTACAAACCTGGACTCCTGCGCAATCTTTACTCTTCCTGCGCCGCCCGCGCGCAACGGATGGCGGCGCTCTTCGTCGACGGCCGGTGGGATCCGGAGATGTACTCCCTCGATGCGGAGGTCCTGGCCCGCCGCCGGGCACGCAAACAGGCGACGATGCCGGTGCCGGAACGCCCAATCCAGGGATGTCCGATGATGCGTACCCGAACCGGAGGCAACTGACGACCATGTCCGACAGAATCGCGTTGTCCGGGGCGGCCGTCGCCGTCGCCGGGGCCGCGCGCGGAATCGGCTACGCCACCGCGAAGGCCTTTATCGCTCAGGGCGCTCGGGTGTTCATCGGGGATCTCGACGCCGAGATGGCCAAGAACGCCGCCGACGAACTCGGCTGTACCGGTA
>VERS01000073.1 GCA_018882545.1 Mycobacterium sp. | reverse complement strand
GACACGAAGGCCCGCAACGCATTGGGGGTCTGCAACTCGGTGAGGACCGACGCGGCGTCGTGGACGACGGCCAGCGCAACGGCCGTCACGAACAGCGGGCCCCCCACCGCCGATGCCACGATCCATCGGATGACGAACCAGGATCCCCCGGCGGGGGCGACCTGGGCGGTGGCCCGCGCGGTCGCCCACACCATCGCGGCCATCGGCAGCACCGGTAGCGCACCGATCTGCTGGCCGCCGATCGAGATCGGCACCCCGTGTGCGGCCAGCCAGAGGCTGGCCACCGCGCCGAAGGTTCCAGTCAGATCGCTGTTGGCCAGGACCAGTTGAACCAAGGTGACCGCCGCGATCACGACGGCGGCCAGCAGGGCGGGGCCGAAGGCGACCCGCATCAGATCCCGGGGCTCTGCGGCGCCGGGCGAGGACGGGATCCTGGTCGGTGTCACTCGGAGTGTCGCGCGAAGCTGGGGCTGGTACCTCAGGGCTGGCCGGAGCCGGGCACCGAACCTGCCGCCGGATCCGGGTTAGTCCCCGACGACGCCGACTGAACGGGCGGACTGTAGCTGGGGAACCCGGTGGGTGGGGTGTCGGTGCCGCTGGTGTCCGGCGGGCCGTAGCTGGCGGCCGGATAGCCGTACTGAGCCGGGTAGCCCGGAGACTGGGGGGGACCGGGCACACCGGGTTGGCCACCGGGTTGGCCACCGGGTTGGCCGTAGTAGCCGCCGGGCGGGGGCCCGTACTGGCCGTACTGGTCATAACGGGGGCGCGGGGCCGGGGCGGTGACGCCACCGGATTCGAACAACAGCGCCGTCACCGCGGCAGCCGCCTGGAGCAGGGTGAAGAGCAGGACCAGCCACAGCGCCCAGCCGACTGACACCCCGGACGGCCGATTGACGACCTGGCCGATGACCAGCAGCAAACCGAGCACCGCCGACACCGCAATCACCGCGGTGTAGGACCGACCCGCTCGCGACACCAGGCCGACTGCGGCGAGTAAGGCTGCGACCAGGGCCGCCACCGTCCAGTAACTCAGACCGCTGGCCGTGAGTTGGGCGCCACCGAAGGGGCCGATATCGGTGTTGATGCTCAGCAGAGGACCGAAACTAGCCAGATAGGCGGCCAGCCCCAGGCCGAGAACACCGACCGTGAGGTAGGACGGTGCCTTTCCGGGCCCGACCGGGGCCGGACCTGCGGGCCCGGGGTAAACCCCGGGCTGCCGGGGAGCCGGGTAGCCCGGGCTGGCGGGCGGGTACGTCATGGCCTCTCCTCACGGTATTCGGACCTGCCGACCACGCTAGCGCACCACCCTGGGGCGACGGCCGACCAGCGGGCGTGTCCCCCGGCCGGCTCCCGCAGGCCCAGCCCGAACCTTCGGCACCGGCCTGGACCGTACTCCCAGGGCATGATCAGGGCAGCCGGCGCGCGGCAGCTCGGGGATGATCAACTACCCCGGGCGACCCGGCTCTACCGACCCCATGGAGGCTCTGACACCGGATGAATGCCGACCCGGACCGGACCCCGGTACTGCGACGAGCCTTGGGTCTGTGGTCGCTGGTGCTGTTCGGACTGGTCTACATCGGTCCGCTGGTGGTCTTCACCACCTACGGGATCGTCACCCGAACCACCGGCGGTCGGCTGACCCTCGCCTACCTCGTCACCCTGGTCGTCATGGCGTTCACCGCGTTGTCCTACGCACGGATGGCAGCCGCCTTCCCCGTAGCCGGATCGGCCTATGCCTACACCGGGAAGACCTTCGGGGCGCGGCTGGGATTCCTGACGGGTTGGTCGCTACTGCTGGACTACCTCTGCCTGCCGATGCTCGGCTACCTGCTGATCGGCCTGTATCTGCACGACGCTCTGCCGGCGATTCCCGCCTGGGTGTTCATCGTGGCCGCTGTCGTGATCGGCACCGCGCTCAACGTCGTCGGGATCGTCTCGGTGACCCGGGCCAATGTCCTCATCGTCGGCGTGCAGGTGCTCTTCATCGTCACCTTCGTCGTGCTGGCGCTGGTGCACCTGGCCGGCACAGGGGGCGTCAGCCTGACCGCGCCACTGCGCGGTGACGGCACCGCGACCGGCATCGGGGTGGTCTTCGCCGGCGCGGCGGTGCTGTGCCTGTCGTTTCTGGGATTCGACGCCGTCTCCACCCTCTCCGAGGAGGCGACCCGCCCGACGCGGGACGTGCCGCGGGCGATCATGATCGCCACCGTTGGCTGCGGCCTGCTCTTCATCGTGCTGGCGTATGTGTCGCAACTGGTGTTCCCGTCGAATGCGTTCGGTGATGCCGACTCCGGCTCACTGGACGTGATGCGCGCGGCCGGCGGGAGTTTCCTCGAGGTGTTCTTCACGGCCGTCTTCGTGCCGGGGGCGCTGGGGGCCGCGCTCACCGCGCAGGCCTCGGTGGCGCGGGTGCTCTATGCGATGGGCCGTGACGGGGTTCTGCCCAGGCCGTTCTTCGGCCGGCTGTCGCTCAGGTTCCGAACCCCGGCCCGCGCGGTGCTGCTGGTCGGTGCGGTCTCCCTGCTGGCCGTGGTGATCAACCTCGACACCATGGCTTCTGTCGTGAGTTTCGGTGCGCTGGTGGCGTTTTCGGCGGTGAATCTCTCAGTTGTCAAGCACTACTTCCTTGACGAGCAAGACCGCAGTGGCATGGCGGCGATTCGGAATCTGGTGCTGCCGCTGATCGGTTTCGCGTTGACGGTGTGGTTGTGGACGAACCTGTCCGGGCTGACACTGGCGGTCGGACTGGGTTGGCTGGCGGTGGGAGTGATCTGGCTGTTGGTCCTCACCCGCGGCTTCCGGCAGCCGACCCCGATGATGCAGAGCTAGCCGCGGGTCGGGCTTCCCGGGCGGTCCAGACTGGCGGGTCGGGCAACCCGGGGCATCAGCACACCTGCGCGGAGGGCTTGCCGGGGGTCCTAGAACACGTTCTAATTCTGCGCATGGACTATGGCCTTGTGTTGTTCACCAGTGACCGCGGCATCACCCCCGCCGCGGCGGCCAAACTGGCCGACGAGCACGGCTTCACCACGTTCTACGTCCCCGAACACACCCACATCCCGGTCCGGCGGGACGCTGCGCACCCCACCACCGGTGACGAGACACTGCCCGACGACCGCTACCTGCGCACCCTGGACCCGTGGGTCAGCCTGGCCACCGCCGCGGCGGTCACCACCCGGGTTCGCCTGGCCACCGCGGTCTGCCTGCCGGTCGAACACGACCCGATCAGCCTCGCTAAAAGCATCGCCACCCTGGACCACCTGTCGGGGGGCCGGGTCAGCGTCGGAGTGGGCTTCGGCTGGAACACCGACGAACTTGCCGACCACAATGTGCCCCCCGGGCGGCGGCGCACAATGCTGCGGGAGTACCTCGAGGCCATGCGCGCCCTGTGGACGCAGGAAGAGGCGTCCTACGCCGGTGAATTCGTGTCCTTCGGGCCGAGTTGGGCCTGGCCCAAGCCGATTCAGCCGCACGTCCCGGTTCTGGTCGGTGCGGCCGGCACCGACAAGAACTTCAAATGGATAGCCCGAAGCGCCGACGGGTGGATCACCACCCCGCGCGATTTCGATATCGACGCGCCCGTGCGGCGATTGCAGGAGATCTGGGCGGAGGCCGGGCGGGACGGCGCCCCGCAGATCGTCGCGCTGGACTTCAAGCCGGTCGCCGAAAAGCTGGCGCACTGGGCGCAGATCGGAGTCACCGAGGTGCTCTTCGGCCTGCCGGACAAGTCGGCCGAGGAGGTCGGCGGCTACGTCGAGCGGCTGGCCGGGAAGCTGAGCGCAATGGTCTAGTCCGAGACCGCCCGGTTCGTTGTGCCGTTGTGGCTGACGCGGATGCGGGCACCCAATGGCTCACCCTCGCTGAGCAGCCCGACCAGTTCGGGTTCGTCGGTGAGCGCCAGGAAGCGACTGCCGTCGGCGTCGAGTCGCCCGACGATGATGCCGGTCTGCACCGGCCAGTCGTAGCGCACGGTGTAGGTCTCGATGCTCGCCGGGCCATAGGCCCGCTCGGTCACCGGGGTGGCCGGCCGGGCCGCCAGCTCGGCGCACAACTGGCCGCTGCGGTCGGTGACCCAGTCGGCCGGTTCAGTGGAGTACACCCCTACCGAGTACTTGCTCATAATGCCGCCGTTGGCCCCGACCAGGCCGTAACCCCCTGGAATAGAGCGCATTCGGACCACCGTCTCGGCGATGGCGTGCAACGAGTAACCGTTGCCCGGACCGCCGAAATACGGCAGGCCGCCGGTGACCGTCAAGCCTCGCGGGTCGTCGGTGGCCAGTCCGGTTCCATCGCAGATGGCGAACACCGGGACTGGGAAGCAGCTGTACAGATCGAAGGTGCTGACGTCAGCGAGGCCGACCCCGGCGGTCCGCAGCGCCTCCCGGACCGCCAGCACCGACATCGAGCTGAAACTGAGGTCCGCCCGGTCCAGGAGTGGCTGGTCGACCAGATCGGCGTGGCCGCGCAGATACACCCACCGCTCCGGCGGCAGCCCGAGCCGTCGAGCAGTCCCGACCGAGGTCATCACCACCGCCGCACCCTGGTTGACCTGATCGCGTGCCACCAGCAGGCGCGGGTAAGGATCGCAGATCATCCGGTTGCCCGCGTTCACGGTGCAGATCTCCGCGACGGTGCGCCGCACCGGCGAGGCCGCATACGGGTTGGCCGCCGCGACCGCGGAGAACGGCGCGAAGAGTTCGGCCATCGCCCGCCGGTAGTCGGTGACGGTGAGCCCCACCCGGCCCCGCCGGGCGTTCTCCAACAGCCCGTACTGGGCCGGGGCGCCGACCAGTCCGTGCGCCACGGTGTACTCGCTGAACAGGCCCTGGTAGCCGTAGCCGCGATCCTCCAGTTGTCCCTCGACCACCTCGGAGTGGTCCGGCCTGTGCGAACTCTTGGCGAAAGAGCGCAGCGTGGAACCGTTCTCGGAGCCGATCACCAGCACCACGTCTGCCAAGCCGGCCGCTATCGCCGCCCCGAATTCGGTGACGGCGTGCTGCGGACCCTGTCCACCGATGGGTTCCAGGACCGCCCGGGCCGGTGCGGCACCCACCCGCCCGGCCACCGACCGCGGATAGTTCGTCGAACACCCCAGCGGGGCCATGCCGGTGCCGGAGATCTCGAACTGCCGCAGCCCCACCACCGTGTCGACGGCCTGAGCGACCGCCGCGTGTGCTCCGGTGTCGGCCAGTGCCGCCGCGGCGGCCGCTGAGGCGAGTTCCACGGCGGACATTCCGCGATAGTCGGGGTCGTCGATGCGTTCGGTGAACTGACCTACCCCGACGAGGACCGGTGTCCGCGGATCGACCGGGATCACAGGTCCTTCAGAATCCCCCGGGCCAGCTCGGCGGTGGCCGATGGGGTCTTGCCCACCTTGACTCCGGCAGCTTCCAGTGCCTCCTTCTTGGCGGCCGCGGTACCCGAGGATCCCGACACGATGGCGCCGGCATGGCCCATGGTCTTGCCCTCGGGTGCGGTGAAGCCGGCGACGTAGCCGACCACCGGCTTGGTGACGTTGGCCTTGATGTAGTCGGCTGCGCGCTCCTCGGCGTCTCCGCCGATCTCACCGATCATCACGATCAGCTTGGTCTCCGGGTCCTTCTCGAAAGCCTCGATGGCGTCGATGTGGGTGGTGCCGATCACCGGGTCCCCTCCGATGCCGATCGCGGTGGAGAAGCCCAAATCCCGGAGTTCGAACATCATCTGGTAGGTCAGGGTGCCGGACTTGGACACCAGACCGATCGGGCCCTTGCCGGTGATGGTGGCCGGAGTAATGCCGACCAGCGCTTCGTCGGGGGTGATGATGCCCGGGCAGTTCGGCCCGATGATGCGGGTTTTGGTGCCGCGGTTGACGTTGTAAGCCCATGCGTAGGCGGTGTCCTGCACCGGGACGCCTTCGGTTATCACCACCAGCAGTGGAATCTCGGCGTCGATGGCTTCGATGATGGCGTCCTTGGCGAACTTCGGCGGTACGAATGCGATCGAGACATCAGCGCCGGTCTTCTCCATCGCCTCGGCGACTGAGCCGAAGACCGGGAGTTCGATATCGTTGCCGCCCTTGTCTTTATGCGAGACCGTGGTGCCGGCCTTGCGGGCGTTGACGCCGCCGACCACCTGAGTGCCCGCCTTGAGCATCAGGGCGGTGTGCTTTGTCGCCTCACCGCCGGTGATGCCCTGGACGATGACCTTGGAGTCTTTGTTCAGGAAGATCGACATGGCTCAGAGATCCTTTCCGGCAGCGTGGGCCAGCTCGGCAGCTTTGTCGGCCCCGGAGTCCATGGTGTCGGCGACGACGACCAGGGGATGGTTGGCCTCGGCGAGGATCCGACGGCCCTCCTCGACGGCGTTGCCGTCGAGACGGACCACCAGGGGTTTGTTGGCGCCGCCGCCCAGCATCTGCAGCGCCTGGACGATTCCGGAGGCGACCGCGTCGCAGGAGGTGATACCGCCGAAGACATTGACGAAGACACTCTTGACCTGGCTATCGCTCAGGATGACGTCCAGGCCGGCGGCCATCACCTCTGCCGAGGCCCCACCGCCGATGTCGAGGAAGTTGGCCGGCTTGACCCCGCCGTGCTTCTCCCCGGCGTAGGCCACCACGTCCAGCGTCGACATCACCAGCCCGGCCCCGTTGCCGATCACACCGACCTCACCGTCGAGCTTGACGTAATTGAGGTCATGCTGCTTGGCCTTCAGCTCCAGCGGGTCGGTCGCCGACTGGTCCTCGAACTGCACATGGTCGGGGTGGCGGAAGTCGGCGTTGCCGTCCAGGGTGACTTTGCCGTCCAGCGCCAGGATCTGGCCATCGGGGGTCCGCACCAGCGGGTTGACCTCGACCAGGGTGGCGTCCTCGGAGACGAAAACCTCCCAGAGTTTGGCGATGGTGACGGCCGCGGCATCGAGGACCTCGGCGGGCAGGTGACCCTGTTCGGCGATCTCGCGGGCGAACGCGACGTCGACCCCCTTGGTGGCGTCCACCGGCACCTTGGCCAGCCGGTCGGGCTTGGTGGCGGCCACCTCTTCGATATCCATCCCACCTTCGACCGAACACATCGCCAGATAGGTGCGGTTGGCCCGGTCCAGCAGAAAGGACAGGTAGTACTCCTCGGCAATGTCGCTGGCCTCTGAGACCAACAGCTTCTTCACAATGTGTCCCTTGATGTCCAGCCCCAGGATGTTCGTGGCGTGGGTGTAGGCATCGTCTGGTGTCGCGGCGAACTTGACCCCTCCGGCCTTACCGCGACCACCGGTCTTGACCTGGGCCTTCACCATCACCGGCCGGCCGATCTCGGTGGCGATGGCTTGGGCGTCCGCTGCAGAGGTGGTGACCCGGCCCGGTGTCGTCGGAACTCCGTGCTTGGCGAAGAGCTCCTTCGCCTGGTACTCGAAAAGGTCCATGGGTGCGGTACCGACTCTCTACTAGGGCCTGCTGGGTTCGCAGTCGGGTCTGTCGCTCCGGGAACTGTATCTGCAGGCGGCAGGGCGTTACAGTGCCGGCCTCAACACCCCCGGTCGCAGCACGGGTTGAGGTGACGCAGGTCACATTCTCGGGGGTAATTTGCGCATAGGTTGCGACTTCACCGTGACTTTGGTTACCGTTCTCCCGGTCTAGATAACGCTTTGGTCACGGACACGAGGACTTTGGTTTTGACTCAGCTCAGGACGGCACCGTCTACGCCTACCCGCCCGCGGGTACCCGCGCCACCGTCGGCGCCGGTCCGGCCGCTGGCCGTGGCCGACATGTCCGACGTCGAGGACCTGACGCCGCTGCTCGAGGTGCCGGCCCGCTACGCCGCCGACCGCAGTCGGTTCGAGCGGCCGATGTTCAACAGCACCGAAGTCACCGACGTTTTGCCCCGGACTCCCAAGCACCGTCGGCAGCCCACCAGCGCCGCCAAGGGTCGCGCCCTGATCGCTGCCATGGCTGCCGGGGCGGCCGCAGCGGCCGCGTGGGTCGCAGTCAAGCC
>VERS01000072.1 GCA_018882545.1 Mycobacterium sp. | reverse complement strand
CCCGCCGGCGCATAGCCTGTACTTCGGGAACGAAATCCTCACGCTCACAGGCGGTCCAGACCATCGGCATCAACGCGTCGATGTACCGCCGACCCAGTTCGGCGTCACCGACACACATCCGCGCCTTCAACAACGCCTGGAACTCCCAGGTCTTGGCCCACCGCTGGTAGTAGGCGACGTGGGAGTCCAGGGTGCGCACCAGCGCGCCGGCTTTGCCTTCCGGACGCAGGGCAGCGTCGACCTCGAAGAAGGCCTCCGAGGCAAGCCGCATCATCTCCCCGGCCACCCGGGTGGTCAGCGCATCGGCGTCCTCGCCGACGAGGATGATGTCAACATCGCTGACGTAGTTCAATTCCCGCGCACCGCATTTGCCCATCGCGATGACCGCCAGCCGCGGCGCCGGCTCGGATTTGCAGACACTGCCGACGGCAACCTGCAGCGCCGCGTCCAGAGCCGCGTCAGCCAGGTCCGACAGTTGTGCACCCACGGTGGAGAATTGCAGAACCGGCTCGTTTTCGACCGTCGGAGCAAGATCCAGCGCGGCCAGCACCATCAGTTGGTCGCGGTAGAGGGTCCGCAGTTTCGGCATCACAACCGTTGGTGCCGTGCCGAATTCAGCGATGCAGTCGGAGAACTCCCCCCGCAGGTCCGCCGGGGTCGGCAAGCTCACCGCACCGGCGAGCCGACGCCAGGCCTGCGGGTTGGCCGCCAGGTGATCACCGAAGGCCAGTGACGAGCCGAGCAGCGCGAACAGTCGCCCGCGCAGGCCCCGGTCGGCCAGCAGCGCGGTGTCCAGTTCGGGCCAGCCATCCCCGAGCGCCTCGGCCAGACGCACCACGGACTGCAGCGCAAGATCGGCATCGGGTGCCCGCGACAGTGACCACAACAGTTCGACGTGGACGTCGCTGTTCCAGCCCAGACCGGTCAACCGCGCCGGCGCCGCCGGATCGACCAGACCCAGCCGCCCGACACCCGGGAGGCGCGGGCGCTCGGTCACGGGTTTGGCCACGACAACGACGGTATCGCAGCGGTCGCGCCGCGTTAGAGCGACAGGTACTGCTTCAACTCGAAGGGTGTGACGTTGGCGCGGTACTGCTCCCATTCCGCGCGTTTGTTGCGCAGGAAGTAGTCGAACACGTGCTCGCCAAGCGCCTCGGCGACCAACTCCGAATTCTCCATCTCCGCCAGCGCCACGCCCAGGCTTGACGGCAGCTCGCGGTAGCCCATCGCGCGACGCTCCTCCGGCGTCAGCATCCACACATCGTCCTCGGCCTGCGGTCCGAGTTGGTAGTTCTTCTCGATCCCGCGCAGACCGGCGGCCAACAGCACGGCGAAAGCCAGGTAGGGGTTGCACGCTGAGTCCGGGCTGCGCACCTCGACGCGCCGCGACGAGGCTTTGCGCGGGGTGTACATCGGAACCCTCACCAGCGCAGAACGATTCGCCGCCCCCCAGGACGCCGCGGTCGGGGCCTCGCCCCCGTGCACCAGGCGCTTGTAGGAGTTAACCCATTGGTTGGTGACCGCGCTGATCTCACTGGCGTGCTCGAGGATGCCGGCGATGAACGACTTGGCCACGTCGGACAGTTGCAGCGGGTCTTCCGCGCTGTGGAAGGCGTTGGTCTCGCCCTCGAACAGACTCATGTGGGTGTGCATGGCCGAGCCGGGGTACTCGGCGAAGGGTTTGGGCATGAACGAGGCCCGGACTCCCTCGGCCAGCGCCACCTCTTTGATGACGTACCGGAACGTCATCACGTTGTCGGCCATCGACAGCGCGTCGGCGTAGCGCAGGTCGATCTCCTGCTGGCCGGGCGCGCCCTCGTGGTGGCTGAACTCCACCGAGATGCCCATCTGCTCGAGGGCGTCGATGGCATGCCGCCGGAAGTTGGGCGCCGAATCGTGCACCGCCTGGTCGAAGTAGCCGCCGTTATCGGCTGGGACGGGCGCACTGCCGTCGTACGGACCGGGTTCGAGCAGAAAGAACTCGATCTCCGGATGGACGTAGCAGGAGAAGCCGAGTTCGCCGGCTTTGGCCAGTTGACGGCGCAGCACATGCCGGCTGTCCGCCCAGGAGGGCGATCCGTCCGGCATGGTGATGTCGCAGAACATCCGGGCCGAGTGGTGTTGCCCCGAACTGGTAGTCCAGGGCAGCACCTGGAAGGTGGACGGATCCGGCCGGGCGACGGTGTCGGATTCGAAGACCCGCGCGAAACCCTCGATGGAGGAGCCGTCGAAACCGATGCCCTCCTCGAAGGCGCCTTCGAGTTCGGCCGGCGCGATGGCCACCGACTTGAGGTAACCGAGCACATCGGTGAACCACAGCCGGACGAACCGGATATCGCGTTCCTCCAGCGTGCGCAGCACGAATTCCGTTTGCCGGTCCATACCGCGAGCCTAGGTAGCAGCTGTTAACGCCGTGTTACGGATTGGCCTGTCGGCGACGGCAAATGGCCGATCAGCAGGACAGGTCACCCGGGACCACCCGGTCGACGAGGAAACGCAGCACCGCGTCGTCGACGCAGGAATTGCCGTCAAAGACGACGGTGTGCTGGGTGCCGTCGAAGCTGATCAGCGGGGCGCGCAGTTGGCGGGCCAGATCCACTCCGGCCTGGTACGGGGTGGCCGGGTCGCGGGTGGTGGAGACCACCACCGTGCTGCCGGGCGGGGCGGGCGCGGCCTGATGCGGCACCGACGTCGTCGGCACCGGCCAGAAAGCGCACAGATCCCGCGGGGCGAATCCGGTGAAGACGCCGTAGGACAGGAATGGGGCGCGTTGGCGGATCTGCCGGTCCACCTCGGCCCACGCGGCGGGGTCGGTCGGGGTGGGGCTGTCCACGCAGCGGATCGCGTTGAACGCATCCTGCCCGTTGCTGTACCGGCCGTTCTCGTCGCGGCCCTCGTAATCGTCGGCCAGCAGCAGTAGATCATCGGCGTCGACTCCGCGCTGCAGACCGAGCAGACCGCTGGTCAGGTATTTCCAGTACTGCGGGGTGTAGAGGGCGTTGACCGTGCCGGTGATCGCGTCGCTGTAGCTCAGCCCGCGCGGGTCGGAGGTGGGTCCGGGTTTTACCACCAATGGGTCGACAAGTTGGTGGTAGCGGGTGACGAACTGGGCGGGGTCGGTTCCCAGCGGGCAGGCCGGGGACCGGGCGCAGTCGGCGGCGTAGTCGTCGAACGCCAACTGGAAGCCGGCCATCTGCTCCACCAGCGACTCCAGCGGATCCTGGGTGGGGTCGATCGCACCGTCAAGGACCATGGCCCGCACCCGCTCCGGGAACCTCTCCAGGTAGGCGGTGCCCAACTCGGTGCCGTAGCTGTAGCCCAGATAGTTGATCTGGTCCTCGCCGAGAGCCTCTCGGACGGCGTCCATATCCATTGCCGCAGAAGCGGTTCCGACGCCGGCCAAGAAAGGTTTGCCCATCCGGTCCAGACACATCTGGGCCAGGCTCCGGTTGAGGTTCTCGATGGCCTCCACCCCGGCTGGGCTGTAGTCGACCATCGGTTCGCGCCGCCACGCATCACGCTCGGCGTCGGTGCGACAGCGCAGTTCCGGTGTGGAGTATCCGACGCCGCGGGGATCGAAGCCGACCAGATCGAAGTGTTCGGCGATGGGGCTGTCGGACAGCGAATCAGCCAGATTGGCGACGGCGTCGACCGCCGACGCTCCGGGTCCGCCCGGGTTGACCAGCAGGACTCCGATCCGGGCACCGTCGGCCGGGATCCGGATCACCGCCAGGTTGGCTTGGGCTCCGGCGGGATCAGCCGCGTCGACCGGAACCGGAACGGTCGTGCACTGCGCCGTCGGCAGGTAGGAGTCGGAGATGAACCGGTCACAACTCCCCCACACCGGGGACGCGGTCTGACCCAGGTCTGGGGCGGCACCTGCCGGGGCGACCACCACTGGGGCGGCGACCACCGGGGCGAGCACGACCAGGACGCTGACGACGAACGACGCAGAGCCCGGCCTACCCGTCCGCTTCATGGCCGCCATCGTGGCACGCGGGGTGCCGCCGTGGCAGCGCGGGCAGATCACACGTCGGTATCGGAACCGCAGCGGTTCCGATCGTCGGGCGGCCGGGATACCGGTCAGTCGCAGGTGGCGCCGGCCGGCGGCAATTTGAGGTCGACCAGGTATGCGGCGGCGTAGTCATCGACGCACTGCTCACCCTGGAAGGCCACGGTGTGCTGGGTGCCGGTGAAGGTCAACAGCGAACCGCCGAGTTGCTTGGCGAGGTCCACCCCGGCCTGATAGGGCGTCGCGGGGTCGCCGGTGGTCGAGATCACCAGCACCGGTGGCAGCCCGGGTGCGGAGACGGCGTGCGGTTCGCTGGTGTGCGGCACCGGCCAGAACGCGCAGGTGCTCATCGGCGCGTGTCCGGTGAACTCGCCGTAGCTCATGAAGGGGGCCACCTCCCGCAGCCTGCGGTCCTCCTCGACCACCTTGGCCCTATCCGTGATGGGCGGCTGGTCGACGCAGTTGACCGCAACGCGGGCGTCGGTGGCGTTGCTGTAGCGGCCCTGGGCGTCCCGGCGCATGTACATATCGGCCAGCGCCAGCATGGTGTCCCCGCGGCCTTTGGTCATCTCCGTCAGCCCCTGGGTCAGGTGCCGCCACAGATTCGGCGAGTACAGCGCCATGATGGTGCCGATGATCGCGTCGCCGTAGCTCAGACCCCGCGGATCCTTGGTCTTGAGCGGTTTGTCCACCAGTGGGTCGACCAGATCGCGGTACACCTGGACGGATTTGGCCGGATCAGTCCCCAGGGGGCAGTCGGAATCCTTCGCGCAGTCCGCCGCGTAGTCGTTGAACGCCTCCTGGAACGCCTCGGCCTGGTCGATGTCGGATTGGATCGGGTCGGCGTTGGGGTCCACCGCGCCGTCGAGGATCATCGCCCGGACCTTGTCCGGGTAGGCCTCGGCGTAGGCGGCGCCGATCCGGGTGCCGTAGGAGTAGCCGAGATAGTTCAGCTTCTCGTCGCCGAGGGCGGCACGCAGCGCATCGAGGTCTTGGGCCACACTGGCGGTGCCGACGTTGGCCAGGAAGTCCTCCCCCATCTTGTCGATGCAGCGCTGCACGAAAGCCTTGGTCTCGCCCTCGATGCGTTCGACGCCGGCGGGGCTGTAGTCGACCTGCGGGTCGGCGCGCAGCCGGTCGTTGTCGGCATCGGAGTTGCACCACAGCGCCGGTGTGGACGATCCGACCCCCCGGGGATCGAAGCCCACCAGGTCGAAACGCTGGCGTACCTTCTGCGGCAGACCCTCGACCAGGCTCGCGGCGGCTTCGATTCCGGATTCCCCGGGCCCGCCGGGGTTGACGATCAGCGAACCGATCTTCTCCCCGGTGGCCGGGAACCGGATCAGTGCCAGGTTGGCCTGGGCGCCGTCGGGCTTGGTGTAGTCGACCGGCACCGCGATCTTCCCGCACTGGGCTCCGGCCGGGATCGGCAACGCCTCCCCCCCGCCGCCGGCCGGCCGGCACGGACCCCAGGAGACCGGCTGGCCGACCTGCGGCTCGGCGACCACCGCCGTGCCGCCCACCGTTGTGCTGCAGCCCACGCTCGTCGCCAGCAGGCCGGCCACGGCGGGAAACAGCAGCGCGGCACGAGAAAGTCGGGGGCGTCGGTACAGCCTCATGGCCAACATGCTGCCACGGTTGGGCGTAAAGCCTGCTAGGCGGTGTCCGGACACCTCAGCGTCGTCGCGATCGGGCGGCCGCCAGCAACTCCGCCATCCCGGTGTCGAACCCGTCGGCCATCTCCCAGAGGTCCGGCAGCAGGTCCGGACAGGAGATCAGCCCGATGTTGAGTTTGCCGTTGAGCGACAGCACGGTGATGTTCAGTCCCGCCCCGTGGAAGATCGGGCCCAGCGGGTACATCGACTCCACTTCCGCACCAAGAAAATACAGCGGAATCTGCGGCCCGGGCACATTGGACACCACGAGGTTGTGCACCGGGCGGGACTCGGTCAGGCGGGTTCGCGCGTACACCCGCATGGCCACCCCGAAGACCGCCGGCCCGGCGAACTGGCTCCAGTCCTGCAGCAGGGTGGCCCCGATCGCCGAACTGTGGTCCTTGGCGATGACGTTGGCCTGGGCGATCGCCGCCAACCGGTCGCCGGCGTCGGCGATGTGGGTCTGCAGGCTGGCGAACATCCCGGAGACCTGGTTGCGGCCGGGCCGGTCGGAGCGGTCATGCACCGACACCGGCACCATCGCCACCAGGGTGCTGTCCGGAAGGTCGGCCCGTTGCAGCAGAAAGCTGCGCAGCACACCCGCCACCAGCGCCATGACGACGTCGTTCACCTTGACCCCGAACCGGTCCTTGACTTTCTTGACATCGGCGAGATCCAGCTGGGCGAAGGCCACATTGCGCTCGGCGGTGATGCTGGCGTTGAACGGGGTCGGCGGGGCGGCGAACGGGCTGGGCATGGCCCGACCCCCGGCCGCCCGGCGAACCGTGTCGACCACCGTGGACACCGTCGACGGCAGCACCGAGGTCGCCAGGGTGATCGGCCGGAACGCGAAACGACCCAGCCCACCGAGCGCGATGCGCAGCGGGTTGGCCTGCGAGCTGGCATCCACCGGTTGCGGCGGGGGGGCGTCGGGCTCGACGCTGCACAGTTGCGACATCAGGTTGGCCCCGGTAACACCGTCGACGGCGGCGTGGTGGACCTTCGTCAGCACCGCCAGCCGCCCACCCTTGCGGGCGTCGGTGCCGCCGAGTCCCTCGATCGCCCACATCTCCCACAGCGGGTGACGGCGGTCCAGCGGCAGCGACGCGAGGTGGCCGCAGATCTCGGCCAGTTCCACCCGTCCGCCCGGGGCGGGCAACCCGATCCGGTGCACGTGACGCTCGAGGTGGAACTCGTCATCCTCCACCCAGACCGGATGGTCGAGGTTGAGGAAGCTGTTGGCCAGCTTCTCCCGGAAGGCGGGGATCGCCGCGATCCGCAACCCCAACGCGTCGCGCAACTTCTCGAAGCTGTAGCCGCCCGGAATGGTCGCGGCGTCGAGTTCCAGAACCGAGCACACGTGCAGCGGCTGAGTCGAGGTCTCCAGGTAGAGGAAGCTGGCGTCCAGGCCGCTGAGCCGCTGCATAGGCCGATGCTACGGGGCATCGTGGTGTGAGGAACGGCACTGGTCTGCAGGTTCCGCACCGAGGCCCGGCGGTGGCAGACTTAGAAAGTCATGCGAACCCGGGGACCCCTGCGGGCCACGAGGATCGACCCGACGAAGACTGGGGATCAACCATGCCCGAGCAAACTCTCTATGGCGGCGATGCTGCTGCGGCCGCCGAGCCGGCGAGCCAACCGCCGCGCACCAGGACCCGCACCCACCACCTGCAGCGGATGAAGACCGAGGGCCACAAGTGGGCCATGCTCACCGCCTACGACTTCTCCACGGCCCGACTCTTCGACGAGGTCGGCATCCCGGTGTTGCTGGTCGGTGACTCCGCGGCCAACGTCGTCTACGGCTACGACACCACCGTGCCGGTGACGGTCGACGAGCTGATCCCACTGGTCCGGGGTGTGGTCCGGGGCGCCCAGCATGCCCTGGTGGTGGCGGATCTGCCGTTCGGCAGCTACGAGGGCGGCCCGGCGGTCGCACTGGCCAGCGCAACCCGCTTCCTCAAGGAGACCGGCGCGCACGCGGTCAAGCTCGAGGGCGGCGAGCGGGTCGCCGAGCAGATCGCCACCCTGACCGCGGCCGGCATCCCGGTGATGGCGCACATCGGATTCACCCCGCAGAGCGTCAACACCCTGGGTGGGTTCCGGGTGCAGGGTCGCGGCGACGCCGCCGAACAGACCGTCGCCGACGCCATCGCGGTGCAGGAGGCCGGGGCGTTCGCGGTGGTGCTGGAGATGGTGCCGGCCGAGCTGGCCACCCAGCTCACCGGCAAGCTCACCATCCCGACGGTGGGGATCGGCGCTGGACCGCACTGTGACGCGCAGGTTCTGGTGTGGCAGGACATGGC
>VERS01000071.1 GCA_018882545.1 Mycobacterium sp. | reverse complement strand
TGACCACGCCGACCCCCGCCGGTACGCCGGCCCGCGCTACTCGGTCCTGGTAACCTCCGACCCCTCGCTCATCGAGTCTGCCCAGCGGTTGCGCTACGAGGTCTTCTCCACCGAACCGGGTTACACCTTCGACAGTGACACCGCACTCGACGCCGACCGGTTCGACGAGTTCTGCGACCACCTGCTGGTCCGCGACGAGTACTCGGGAGATATCGTCGGCTGCTACCGAATGCTGCCGCCGCCAGGTGCGATTGCGGCCGGCGGACTATATACCGCAACGGAATTCGACATCAGAATTCTTGATCCGCTGCGGCCGTCGATCGTCGAGATGGGTCGCGCGGTCGTGCGTCGCGACCACCGCAACGGAGCGGTCATCCTGATCATGTGGGCCGGCATCCTCGCGTATCTCGACCGCAGCGGGTACGACTTCGTCATCGGTTGCGTCTCGGTGCCCACCCACGGTGACGGGCCCGCGGGAGCTCAGCTTCGCGGTATCCGCGATGTCGTTCTGAGCCGGCACCGCGCCGACTACCCCGTCCATCCCTACCGCCCGGTGATACTCGACGGTCGCGCCCTGGACGACATCGCGGCACCGGAGCGCACGACCATGCCGCCACTGTTGCGCGGGTACCTGCGACTGGGCGCCCAGGTCTGCGGCGAGCCCGCCCACGATCCGGACTTCGGCGTGGGTGACTTCCCGGCGCTACTGGACAAGCGCCGCGCCGACATCCGCTACCTCAACAGGCTGCGATCGGCGGCTGCCGCCGGGCCGGAGGCTGCTCGCCGATGAGCACCGCCGACCATGCCTGGCTGCCGCGGACCTCGTGTACGCCCGAATGCATCCGGTCGGGCCTGGACCGGGCCGAACACCCGGTGCTGACCGCTATCCGGACAGGCCGGCGGATCGCCGCCACCGCCGTTCTGCTGCTGGCGTTGCCGCTACTGGCCATTCCCCTTCCCGGCCACCGGCGGGCCAAGCGGGTGTACTGCCGGGCCGTCCTGCGGTGCCTGGGCGTCCGGATCACCCTCTCCGGCGGGCCGATCCGCAACCTGCGGGGCATGCTCGTGGTCAGCAACCACGTCTCCTGGGTCGACGTCTTCGCCGTCGGCGCGGTGCTTCCCGGCGCCTTCGTGGCCCGCGCCGACCTCGTCGAGTGGCCGGCAGTCGGATTCGCCGCGCGACTTGCGAACATCATCCCGATCGAACGCCGAAGTCTGCGCCAACTCCCCGAGGTCGTCCAGACCGTCGTCCGACGGTTGCTCGACGGGCACACGGTGGTCGCCTTCCCGGAGGGCACCACCTACTGCGGCCTGGATAACGGCCGCTTCCGGCCGGCGTTGTTTCAGGCCGCGATCGAAACCGCTCGGCCGGTGCAGCCACTGCGACTGACCTATCACCACCGGGACGGCCGTCCGTCGACCGCGACCGCCTTCTTCGGCGACGACTCGCTGTGGGCGTCGCTGAAACGGACCGTACGCACCCGGCTGACGGTGGTGCACGTCGAAGTTCGGCCGCTGCAGTTTCCCGATGTCGCACGCGGTGAACTGGCGGCCCGCTGCGAGGCGGCGGTCGGACTACAGCCAGTGATTGCGGCGGAACGTCAGGTACAGCGTCCCGCAGATCGTCGCGATGAGCGTCAGCAGCGCGGGATAGCCCCACTTCCAGGCTAATTCGGGCATTTTCGCGAAGTTCATACCGTAGATGCCGGCGATCATCGTCGGGACGTCGCGCATGTATCGCCGAGCCTCCGGCGGCAGCAGGTCCGCGTAGTCGTGGGCCATCTTCTCCAGGGCGGTGCTGGTCATGCGCCCCCGGGGAACAGCTCGGAGATCGCCGCCGCCAACTCCAGGTAGCCGCGGCGGCTCTTGGCGCCGAGCAGTTCCAGGGTGATCTTCCCGCCCTCGAATAGGTGGCTGTCGAAGGGCAGCACGAAGATCCTGTCCCGGCCGATCTGTCGGGAGAGCTGGTCGACCGCACGGCCGAGGTCGATACCGGGCTTACCACGCTGCACCTGATTTATCACCAGCACCATGGTGTCCAGCAGATGCTGAAAGCCGTTGTGCCGCAGCCACTCCAGGCCGATCTGGGTCTCCTCCAAGGCGTCGATGGAGGCGCTGGTCACCACAACGAGTGCCCGCGCCTGCCGCAGTATCGCGGTCATCAGGTTTGTCTTGAGCCCGGTGCCGGTGTCCATCAGCACCAGGCTGTAGTGCTCGTTGAGGATCGGCATCAGCGCGTCGACCTCGGAGTCCAGCAGCGGCATCGGGGTACGGGCGAACTCCGGTCCGCTGAGCACCTCCAACCGGGTCGCCCGGTTCTGGCTGGTGTGCGCCCGGACGTCCAGATAGCGGGTCCGGGTGCCCTCGGCGACCAGGTCGGTGATCGTCAGGGCGCTCTCCCGGCCGTGCCGGGAGATGAGGTTTCCCGCATCGGGGTCCAGGTCGACCGCCACCACCCGATCGCCGCGCACGGCGGAGAACGTCGATCCGAGCACCTCGGTGACGACGGTCTTGCCGACCCCGCCCTTGACCCCTACCACGGCGATCGGGAAGGTCGAGCGCACGATGCGCTGCACCCGTTCCTGCAGTGCCAATGCGTACAACTCGTCGCGACCGGGACCGAGATTGATCCGTGTCGTGTTGTGCACCAGAGCGCGCCAGCCGTGCTTGGCCGGCAGCGACTTTCGCCGCATCTCCAGCTGTTCCAGCTCCACGATGGCGGGCCGGTAGCCCTCCACCGGATAACCCTCCGCCGCAGGAGGCACCTGCCAGTCCTCGTAGACCCGAGTGGGGGCCGGTGGCCGGCCCGGCGGGGGGTTCAGCCCGCCGGACTGGCCGAATCCCGGGGCTGCCGAATCCTCCAGTGCGAGGATTTCCGTCGGCGCGTCAGGCGCGGTGGCCGACGGGTCGAGGGCGGCATGAGCAGGCTGACGAGCCGGGCCGGACTGTGGGAGGTCGCCTCCGCGCAGATGTGCTCCGTCGCTCACACTGGGAAACTAACACGCGGCAATCCGGCCTCCGAGCGGCCGGGACGCCGGCACGTAGAACCTTTTGCGCCCCTTGGGCCCTCGGAGCTCGAAGATGTCCCCCGGCACCTCAACTGGCCAACCCTAGCCGCAGATTCCCGTCACGGCGAAGTCGAGCAGCGACTCCAGGGCGTCGGTCCGCATGGCGGCCGTCTGGAGTTGGACGGCGCCGTCCAGACACAGCCGGGCGAACCCGTGCACCGTGACCCACGCCTTGAACTCGGCGCCGGGCCGGCGGGCCGGGGCGAGGACGCCGTGGACGACCAGTTCGTCGAGCGCACTGCCGAGCAGGGCGTAGGTGCCGGTGTCGTCCTCGGACGGGTCTCGGGGAGCCGGCGGATGCGCCCCGGGGCGGCCGAACATCACCTCGAACAGTTCGGGGTGGGCCAGGGCGAAGTCGACGTAGGCCCGGCCGGTGGCCTTGAACCGGTTGATCGCCAACTCGGCGGGGCCGCTGCCGGTCCGGGTGGCACTCATCGCCCGGCGCATCCGCTGGCCCAGCTGGGCGTAACCGTGCTGGGCGACCGCAGCCAGCAGGTCGGACTTATCGCTGAAGTGCCGGTAGGCGGCGTTGGCCGAGACCCCGACCTGGCGTGCGGTGCCCCGCAGGCTGAACTCGCCGAGTCCGTCGTCCTCGATGAGGCGCACCGCGGTCAGCACCAGCGCGTTGCGCAGATCCCCGTGGTGGTAGGTGTTCTTCAGCGCCGTCACGACCATTATGTTGACAGTGTGAACACCGCGAGTAAAGTCCAGCAGGTGATCATGTCGTCGTGCTCGACGCCCTGGATCACGCCGTAATGGGCCGTCTGGCCAGGCGCAGCTGGATGCTTGTGGTCGCCGTCGTCGTCGTCATGTTGGCTGCCTTCGCCGTCTACCGACTGCAACGGGCGTTCGGGGCCCGGGATGAAACCGGGACCCTCGATGGTGTCGCCGAGCAGATCGTGCCGTTCAACCCCAAACGCGTCCAACTCGAGGTCTTCGGCGACCCGGGTGCGACGGCGACGATCACCTACATGGACGTCAGCGCCCGCCCACAGCGGGTCGATGACGCCGCTCTGCCGTGGTCCTACGACGATTCGACAACCACCCCGGCGGTACTGGTCAACGTCCAAGCCCAGGGTGACGGCGACACGCTGGGCTGCCGGATCACCATCGACGGGGTGGTCAAGGTGGAGCGTTTGTCGGATGCCGCATCGGCCTACGTCTTCTGCTTGGACAAATCCGGGTGAGGCGGTCCCGATGAGTTCCCGCCAGGACACCCCCTCGGCTGTTCCGCGCCTGATCCGGCGGCTGGCGGTGCCGATCGCGATCTTCTGGCTGGCGCTGGCCGCCGCCAGCAACGCCCTGATCCCACCCCTGGAGGAGGTCGGCCGGATCCACAACGTGTCGGCCAGTTCCCCGGACGCCCCGTCGTTGATCGCGGCCAAGCGGGTGGGACAGGTGTTCGGCGAGTACGACACCGACAGTCTGGTGACGCTGGTGATCGAGGGCGATCAGCCGTTGGGCGCCGACGCGCACCGGTTCGGCGACGCCCTGGTCGCGGCGATGCGCGCCGACACCGAGCACGTCCAGCACGTTCAGTACTTCTGGGGCGATCCGCTGACCGCGGCGGGATCCCAGAGCAGCGACGGCAAGGCCGCCCTGATCCAGGTCTATCTGGCCGGGGACTCCGGCGGAAGTCAGGCCAACGAGTCGGTGGCCGCCGTCCGCGACATCGTGGCCCAGACCCCGTCACCGCCCGGCGTCAAGGCCTACGTCAGCGGTCCGGCCGCGCTGTTCGCCGACGAGTTCGCCGTCGGCGACAAGAGCCACATCAAAGTCACCGCCCTCACCTTCGGCGTGATCGGGCTGATGCTGCTGCTGGTCTACCGGTCCATCGTCACCGCAGTGCTCACGCTGGTCGCGGTCGCCGTCCAGGTTGCCGCGGCCCGCGGCGTCGTCGCCTTCCTGGGCCACGTCGGCATCATCCCGTTGTCGACCTACGCCACCAACCTGCTGACCTTGCTCGTCGTCGCGGCCGGAACGGACTACGCGATATTCCTGCTGGGCCGCTACCAGGAGGCGCGGCAGGCCGGCGCGGATCGGCAGGCGGCGTACTACATCAGCTTCCGCAGCACCGCGCATGTGATCATCGGATCCGGCCTGACGGTGGCGGCGGCGGTGTTCTGCCTTCGCTTCACCCGCACGCCGTACTTCCAGAGCCTGGGTATCCCGGCCGGGATCGGCGTGCTGGTCACCCTGGTGGCGTCATTGACCCTGACGCCCGCGGTGATCGTGATGGGCAGCCACATCGGTCTGTTCGACCCCAAGCGCGCCATGCGGACCCGCGGCTGGCGGCGTATCGGAACCGCCATCGTCCGCTGGCCCGGGCCGGTCCTGGCGGCGAGTATCGCGGTCGCCCTGATCGGTCTGCTCGCCCTGCCCGGCTACAGCACCAACTACGACGCCCGCCGCTACCAACCCGACTGGGCGCCGGCGAAAGTGGGTTACGCCGCCGCCGAGCGGCACTTCTCGGCGGCCCGGCTCAACCCCGAGGTGCTCATGGTCGAAACTGACCGCGATCTGCGTACCCCGGCCAACATGATCGTGCTGGAGAAGGTGGCCAGAGAGGTCTTCCGGACCCCGGGGGTGGCCATGGTGCAGTCCATCACCCGGCCCCTGGGCACCCCCCTGGACCACACTTCGCTCGGATTCCAGATGAGCGCGCAGTCCGCCGCTCAGATCAACAACCTGCCCTTCCAGCAGGCCCGCGCCGACGACCTGCTCGCACAGGTCAGCGAGATCTCGAAGTCGATCACACTGCTGCAGCAGCAGTACGCGCTGACCGAGGAGCAGTACACACTGCAGCAGCAGGCCGTTGCGGCCACCGACGAGCAGGTCACGGCCTTCCGGGAGACCTCCGAGCAGATCAAGGAACTGCGCGACAAGATCGCCAACGTCGACGACTTCTTCCGGCCGATCAAGAACTACTTCTATTGGGAGCCGCACTGTTTCGACATCCCGGTGTGCGCCACGTTCCGCTCGCTGTTTGACGCACTCGACGGCGTGGACGCGCTCACCGATCAGTTCGCCGCGGTCACCGAAAGCCTGGATCGGCTCAACGCCTTGCAACCCCAACTGCTGGCGCTGATCCCCGAACAACTGGCGCTGATTCCCGAGCAGATCGCGATCCAGGAACGCAACAGAGCCCTGGCCGAGACCAACCACGCCACCCAGTCCGGCCTGTTGGCACAGTCGGCGGAGGCGCTGAAGAACGCCGACGCGATGGGGCAGGCCTTCGACGAGGCCAAGGACGACAGCACCTTCTACCTGGCACCGGAGGTGTTCGACAACTCCGAGTTCAAACGCGGACTGAAACTGTTCCTCTCCCCGGACGGCAAGGCCGCCCGGATGATCATCACCCACGACACCGATCCGGCTACGCCGAAAGGCATTTCGCACATCGACCCGATCCGCCAGTCCGCGCAGGAGGCGCTCAAGGGCACCCCGCTGGCCGGGGCGAAGATCTACATCGGCGGTACCGCCTCAAGCTTCAAGGACGCCCGGGACATTGCGAAGTACGACCTGCTGACCGTCGCTGTCGCCGCGATCAGCCTGATCCTGCTGATCATGATGTTCATCACCCGCAGCATCGTGGCCGCGATGGTGATCGTCGGCACCGTCGTGCTCTCACTGGGGGCCTCGTTCGGGCTGTCGGTGCTGATCTGGCAGCACATCCTGGGCATCGAGCTGTACTGGATCGTGCTCGCACTGGCCATCATCATCCTGCTGGCGGTGGGCTCGGACTACAACCTGTTGGTGATCGCCCGATTCAAGGAGGAGATCGGGGCGGGGTTGAACACCGGGCTCATCCGGACGATGGCCGGAACCGGGTCGGTGGTGACCGCCGCCGGGCTGGTGTTCGCCTTCACCATGTGTGGGTTCATCTTTGGGGATCTGCTCGTGCTGGGCCAGATCGGCACCACGATAGGCATCGGTCTGATCTTCGACACCCTGATCGTGCGTTCGTTCATGACTCCGTCAATCGCCGCGCTGCTGGGCCGCTGGTTCTGGTGGCCGCTGAAGGTCCGGCCCCGGCCGGCCAGTGCGATGCTGCGGCCGTACGGCACCCGGCCCTCGGTGCGCGCACTGCTCGCTCCGACCGGCTCCGCCGAGTCCGGTCCGCCTCGGCAAGACGGCTAGTCCACGGGTTCGCCGCGGTCCGACGCCGGAATCTTTATGTTGACAGTGTGAACACCAGGGGTAAAGTTCACGTTGTGAACATGTCGTTGTCCCGGGAGCCGTCCGGGCAGGCAGGAGAACTCCGGCGGGTCGAGCGCGGTCCGCGGCTGCGGTTGGCGCCGAGAATCATTCGGGGGCGGATGGTGGAATGAAGCTCGCAGTCTTCGGGGCCACCGGCCTCACGGGTGGACTCGTGGCCTCCCAGGCACTCAAGGAGGGGCACGAGGTCACGGCGCTGGTTCGTGATCCGCGCCGCGTGTCGCTGAGCCATTCACGACTCACCGTGATCGGTGGCAGTCCCGTGGCGCCCGGCGACGTCGAGAGGTGCATCCGCGGCGCCGACGCCGTTATCCACTGCCTCGGGATCGGCGGCAAGGGGGACGGCACACCGACCTCAATCATCTCAGACTCGGTACTGATCACCCTCGCCGCGATGGAACAGAACGGCGTCGGTCGCATCGTGTGCATGTCGAACGTTGGAGCCGGGGGCAGCGGAAGTTGGTTCGCCAACCGGGTCGTCATCCCGCTCTTCGTACGCTGGCTGCGCCCCATCATCGAGGACAAGAACCGAATGGAGGCCGGGCTGCGCGAGAGCGCGGTCGAGTGGAGCTCCGTGCGCCTCCCGAACATCGTGGAGGGTCCCGAGCGGCCGCTGCGGGTCAGCCCCGACGGGCGGGGGATCGGCCTGTCGATCACCGCCGCCTCGGCCGCGCGCTTCCTCCT
>VERS01000689.1 GCA_018882545.1 Mycobacterium sp. | reverse complement strand
CTGGAACACCGCGCCGTCGGCGTACAGCGGACGGCCCTGCAACCAGGCCTGCCCACCCATCCGGTACACGTCGACGTCGATTCGGTAGGGCACCCCGGCGAAAAGCCGCCAGCAGGCGTGCGCCACCGCCACCAGGATCAGTACCTGCAGGAGACGCCAGAGGAGCGGAAGGAGGCTCCGGCCTGGCCCCCCGAGACCGGCGTCGGGCCCGTTCTCATGCCCCGGCATCGTCCACATTTGGTCATAAGACTATCCGCGCCACCAGACTGTCCGCGCCGGCACAGGCGTAGTTTCTAGCCGTGCACTTCCTAGCGCCGGTTCGCGTGGATTTCCGGTTGGACTTCGTCGCAGCGGGACGCCAACCGTTGATGTGGTGCCTGATCGCGTTCATCCTGACCTTCTTCATCACCCGTTCGATCACCCGCTATATCCGGGCGACCGCCGACCAGACCGGTCCGCGCAAGTGGTGGCAGCCACACAACATCTCCGGCAAGGGCGGCAACCACATCCACCACGCGGTGTTCGGGGTGATCCTGGTACTCGTCTCCGGGGTCGCCATGATCAGTATGGCCGCTGGTGCGAGTGTTCGGGAATTCACAGTTGCGGCAGTGTTTTTCGGTATCGGGGCCGCTCTGGTGCTGGACGAGTTCGCGCTCATCCTGCATCTTCAGGACGTTTACTGGTCAGCGGACGGTCGCACCTCGGTCGACGCGGTCTTTGTCGCGGTGGCGGTGGCCGGCCTGCTGGTAATGGGCTTCAACCCGCTTTCGGTGTTCGAGGTCGGCGTCTGGCGGGATGCCGATTCGGTCACCGCCCGGGTCACGGTGATCGGGCTGGCCGTGCTCAACCTGGCCCTGGCCGTGGTGGTGTTGCTCAAGGGAAAACTGTGGACCGGACTGCTCGGCATGTTCTTCACGCCGCTGCTGTTCATCGGTGCGGTCCGGCTTGCGCGCCCGCACGCGCCCTGGGCGCGTTGGCACTACCAGGACAAACCCCGCAAGATGCACCGTTCGATGGAACGGGAACGCTACCTGCGCCGTCCTTTCGTCCAGGCCAACCTGTGGCTGCAGCACGTCATTGCCGGTGAACCGCGGTTCCCCAGCGACACCGAGGTTGATGCCGAACTGGACCGTGAGGTCCAGGCCGCGCCGGCACCCGTCCAACCGGCCGCGCAGACCCCGGCCGTCCGGTAGGGGAGACCGGCGGATGCGCTACTTCTACGACACCGAGTTCATCGACAACGGCCGGATCATCGACCTGATCTCCATCGCTGTCGTTGCCGAGGACGGCCGCGAGTTCTACGCGGTGTCAACCGAGTTCGATCCGGAGTCGGCCGGCCGCTGGGTGCGAACCCACGTGCTGCCCAAATTGCCCCCGCCGGCGTCTGCACTGTGGCGGTCGCGCCGGGAGATTCGCGAAGGCCTGGAGGAATTCCTGGGCATCGACGGTGCCGAGCCCATCGAGTTGTGGGCGTGGGTGGGCGCCTATGACCACGTGGCGCTGTGTCAGCTGTGGGGGCCGATGACCAGTCTGCCGCCACAGATCCCGCGTTTCACCCGGGAACTGCGCCAGTTGTGGGAGGACCGCGGCAACCCGCGGATGCCGCCGCGGCCCGATGACTCCCATGACGCCCTCGTCGATGCCCGGCACAACCTTCGGCGTTATCTGCTGATGACCGAGCGCCTAAGATAAACGCGTGAACTGGACTGTCGACGTGCCGATCGACCAGCTGCCGGCGTTGCCGCCGCTGCCGGCCGACCTGCGAACCCGGCTTGACGCAGCGCTGGCCCGGCCGGCCGCCCAGCAGCCCAGTTGGGATCCCGAGCAGGCCCGGGCGATGCGCAAG
>VERS01000070.1:7537-7982 GCA_018882545.1 Mycobacterium sp. | reverse complement strand
CCGCATGCACCGGACCGTCGAGGCCGCTGAACTGGATATCACCCTCAAAGGAGTGGATCTGCCGGCCGAAGGCGTTGCGCCGCACCGTCATGTCGATCCCGCCCAGCGGCTGCGCCTGCCGGCCCGGTTCGCCGGCGTCGAGGATTTCGCTGGCCAGCAGGATCATCCCGGCGCACGACCCGTAGGCCGGCATCCCGGTGGCCAGTCGCTGGCGCAGCGGCTCGAGCAGTTCGAACTCGCCCAGCAGCAGGCTCATCGTGGTGGACTCCCCGCCGGGTATCACCAGTGCCTCCACCGCGTCGAGTTCGCTGCGGCGGCGCACCGTGGACGCTTCGGCCCCGGCTTCCCTCAGCGCGGCCAGGTGTTCGCGGGTGTCGCCCTGCAACGCCAGCACGCCAACGGCGGGGCCGCTCATCCCGAACCCGGCGTGTACCCGCGCTTGTAG
>VERS01000070.1:0-7527 GCA_018882545.1 Mycobacterium sp. | reverse complement strand
CTTGAAGCGGGTGAGCCCTTCCTGCACCACCGCCGCGACCATGTCACCGCGTCGGTTGTAAATCTGGCCCTGGGTCAGCGCCCGGCCGCCGCGGGCCGACGGCGAGTTCTGGTCGTACAGAAGCCATTCGTCGGCGCGGAACGGGCGCATGAACCACATCGCGTGGTCCAACGAGGCGATCCCCAGGTGGGGCCGATCCTCAGGATGGTGGACCTGCGCCGAGCCGAGAAGGGTCAGGTCGCTCATGTAGGCCAGCGCGCAGATGTGCAGCAGGGGGTCGTCGGGCAGGGGGTCGCGGTGCCGGAACCACACCTGCTGCTGGGAGACCTTCCAGGGAAGTCCGGTCACCTGGTCCTGCGGCACCCTGCGGATGTCCCACTCGGCGAACTGGGCGAGGCCGTTTTCGGCGTCGGTGTCCACGTCCTCGGGCGCAACGACCGGCGGCATCTCGTCCTGATGCTCGATGCCGTCCTGGGCGATCTGGAACGACGCGCCCATCGAGAAGATCACCTCGCCGTTCTGTACGGCGTTCACCCGGCGGGTGCAGAAGGAACTGCCGTCGCGCGGCCGATCGACCAGGTAGACAGCCGGCTTGGTCCCGTCGCCGGGCCTCAGGAAGTAGCCGTGCAGCGAATGAACCTGATACTCGGGCTTGACGGTCCGGACCGCGGAGACCAGCGCCTGCCCGGCGATGTGACCGCCGAATGTCCTTGAAAGGTAGCCGGATTCGGGGTTGTAGACGCCACCGCGGTAGATGTTGACTTCGAGTTGCTCTAGATCAAGGATCTGCTCGATCGCCAATTGCTCACCAACCGCGTTGTGCCAGTCGGTGCGGTTGCGGGATGTCGTCGACGTTGATGCCGACCATCGCCTCACCCAGACCCCGCGACACCTTGGCCAGCACATCGGGATCGTCGAAGAACGTGGTCGCCTTGACGATCGCCGCCGCCCGCTGCGCAGGATCCCCCGACTTGAAGATCCCCGACCCGACGAACACCCCCTCGGCGCCGAGTTGCATCATCATCGCCGCATCCGCCGGCGTGGCGATCCCACCCGCGGTGAACAGCGTCACCGGCAACTTGCCCGCCCGGGCCACCTCCACCACCAGGTCATAGGGCGCCGCCAACTCCTTGGCCGCCACGAACAACTCGTCCTCGGACAACGACGTCAACCGGCGGATCTCCCCGCCGATGGTGCGCATATGCATGGTCGCATTCGACACATCACCGGTGCCGGCCTCCCCCTTGGACCGGATCATCGCCGCCCCCTCGGTGATCCGGCGCAACGCCTCACCCAGATTGGTGGCCCCGCACATGAACGGCACCGTGAACGCCCACTTGTCGATGTGGTGGGTGTAGTCCGCCGGCGTCAGCACCTCGGACTCGTCGACATAGTCCACACCCAGGCTCTGCAGGACCTGGGCCTCCACGAAATGCCCGATCCGCGCCTTGGCCATCACCGGAATGCTGACCGCCTCGATGATGCCCTCGATCAGATCCGGATCGCTCATCCGCGCCACCCCACCCTGCGCGCGGATATCGGCGGGCGCCCGCTCCAGGGCCATCACCGCCACCGCCCCGGCGCCCTCGGCGATCCGCGCCTGCTCAGGGGTGACCACATCCATGATCACCCCACCCTTGAGCATCTCGGCCATCCCCCGCTTAACCCGTGCGGTCCCAGTCTGTGATCCGTTGTGTGCCATAGTGATCTCCGGTTCTCTCGGCTCAGCACTCGATGTAGTTGACCGATACGTTGACGGCTAGACCGCCGAGGGCGGTCTCCTTGTACTTGTTGCTCATGTCCAGGCCCGTGGTGCGCATGGTGTCGATAACCTCGTCCAGGCTGACCAGGTGCGTACCGTCCCCGCGCAGGGCCATCCGAGCGGCGTTGATGGCCTTGCCGGCCGAGATCGCGTTGCGTTCGATGCACGGAACCTGCACCAGGCCGGCGATGGGGTCGCAGGTCAGGCCGAGGCTGTGCTCCATCGCGATTTCGGCGGCGTTTTCCACCTGCTGCGGGGTGCCGCCCAGGATTTCAGCCAGTCCGCCGGCAGCCATCGACGCCGCTGATCCGACCTCGCCCTGGCAGCCCACCTCCGCCCCGGAGATGGAGGCGCGTTCCTTGTACAGCGATCCGATGGCCCCCGCGGTGAGCAGGAACCGCACGCACGCGTCATCGGGATCGGCTTTGCCGGCCGGGGTGTAGTGCACCGCGTAGTGCAGGACGGCAGGGATGATCCCGGCTGCACCGTTGGTCGGCGCGGTGACGACCCGTCCCCCGGAGGCGTTCTCCTCGTTGACCGCCAGTGCGACCAGGTTGACCCAGTCCTCGGCGAATTCGGCAGAGCGGTGCGGGTCCTCGGCGTTGAGGCGGTTGAACCATTCGTGGGCCCGGCGGCGCACCTGCAGGCCGCCCGGCAGGATGCCGGTGCGGCTGATGCCGTTGCGTTCGCATTCCACCATGACGTCACGGATGTGCAGCAGGCGCTCACGCACCTCGGCCTCGCTGCGGGTGGCGGTCTCATGGGTGAGCATCACCTCGCAGATCGTCATGTTCTCGGTCTCGGTGAGTTTGAGCAACTCCTCCGCGGAGGAGAAGGTCAGTCCCAGGCTCGGTTCGGCCGTGGTACCGGCCGCCGAAGCCTCCGCCTCAGCCTCGGTCACCACGAACCCGCCGCCGATGGAGAAGTAGGTCTGGACGTCGAGGGCTTCTCCGTCGGCGCCCAATGCGGTCAGCCGCTTACCGTTCGGGTGGGCCGGCAGCACCGTCAACGGGTGCAGCACCATATCCTTTTCCTGCAGATCCACCGGGATGTCCCCGCCGAGCATGACCTTTGTACCGGAACGGATTTCGGCCAGCCGTGCCTCCTTGACATCGGTGCGGATGGTCTCCGGGTGATGACCGTCCAGACCCAGCAGGATGGCCGGCTGGGTGCCGTGCCCGGCGCCGGTGGCCGCGAGCGATCCGTACAGGTCGACGCGGACACCGGCCACCGAGTCCAGCCGACCGGAGCGGCGTAACCCCTCGACGAAGCGCGCCGCAGCCCGCATCGGTCCGACCGTGTGCGAGCTGGACGGCCCGATTCCGACCGTGAACAGATCGAACACGCTGATGGTCATCGGCCCTAGACCCCCGATCCCGGCTGGCCCAACTCGGGATAGATCGGGAAGCGGTGCGCCAGATCGCTGACCCGGGCGGCCAATCCGCTCAGGTCCGCATCGGGTGCGGCGATGAGCGCTTGCGCGATCACGTCGGACACCTCCCCGAACTCGGCTGGCCCGAACCCGCGGGTGGCCAGCGCCGGGGTGCCGATCCGCAGACCCGAGGACACCATCGGCGGGCGCGGGTCGAAGGGAACGGCGTTGCGGTTAACCGTGATTCCGATCTGGGCCAGCCGATCCTCGCCCTGCTGGCCGTCGAGGTCGGCATCGCGCAGGTCGACCAGGACCAGGTGCACGTCGGTGCCGCCGGTGAGCACGGCGATGCCCTTCGCCGCGACATCGGATTGGGACAACCGGTCGGCCAGGATCTGCGCACCTTCGATGGTGCGGCGCTGACGCTCGGCGAATTCGGGCTGCAGCGCCATCTTGAACGCCACCGCCTTGGCGGCGATCACGTGCTCCAACGGGCCGCCCTGCTGGCCGGGGAACACCGCCGAGTTGAACTTCTTGGCCAGGTCGGCCTCGTTGGTCAGGATGATCCCGCCCCGCGGTCCGCCCAGGGTCTTGTGCGTCGTCGAAGTCGACACGTGGGCGTGCGGAACCGGATTGGGGTACAGCCCGGCCGCCGCCAGACCGGCGAAGTGTGCCATGTCCACCATCAGGTAGGCGCCCACCTCGTCGGCGATCTCCCGGAACGCCGCGAAGTCCAGCGGCCGCGGGTAGGCCGACCAACCGGCGATGATCAACTGCGGCTTGTGCTCTCGCGCCGCGGCGGCGACCTCCTCCATGTCGATCAGGAAGTCCTCCTTGGACACCCCGTAGGCGGCGACCTTGTACAGCTTGCCGGAGAAGTTCAGCCGCATCCCGTGGGTGAGGTGCCCGCCGCAGTCCAGCGACAGACCGAGGATGGTGTCACCCGGATTGATCAGCGCCTGCATCACCGCGGCGTTGGCCTGGGCGCCGGAGTGCGGTTGCACATTGGCGAAGCCGGCGCCGAAGACACTCTTGATCCGCTCGATGGCCAGTCGCTCGATGGAGTCGACGTGCTCGCAGCCGCCGTAGTAGCGCCGTCCGGGATAGCCCTCGGCGTACTTGTTGGTCAGCACCGAACCCTGTGCCTGCATCACGGCATACGGGGCGAGGTTCTCCGAGGCGATCATCTCCAGGCCCTCACGCTGACGCACGAGTTCCAGGTCGATTAAGTGGGAGACCTCCGGGTCGAATTCGGCCAGGGTCTTGTCGATGACCGACGTGGTTGTGCTCATGCGCTGACTCCGTTCTTTTCCGCATATTCGGCAGCGGTCAGCAGGGCGCCGGCCGCGTCTGGTTGGACCGCGAACAGCCAGCCCTCCCCGTAGGGATCGGCGCTGATCACGGCGGGATCGTCGACGGCGGCCTGGTTCACCTCGGTGACCCGGCCGCTGACCGGTGGGTAGAGCTCGGAAACAGTCTTGGTGGACTCGACCTCACCGCAGGCCTCACCGACGGTGACGGTGGCACCGACCTGAGGCAGGTCGACGTAGACGAGGTCACCGAGGGCATCGGTGGCCACCGTGGTGATCCCGATCCGGACCGGGATGTCGGGCAGGTCGGCGCCGGGGGCGATCATGACCCACTCGTGCTCGTCGGTGTAGCTGCGATCGTTGGGGATGGTTGACATGGTGTGTGCTCCTAGGGGTGACTGGATTGGGACGGTTGGGGACCGGGGCGCTATCCGCGCCGGTAGAACTGGGACGGAACGACGACGAACGGCTCCTTGCGGCCACGCACGTCGACGGTGAGTTCGGTACCGGGCTCGGCCAGGGCGGCGTCCACGAAGGCCAGGGCGATCGGGTAGCCGAGCGTGGGTGAGAGCGCACCGGAGGTGACGGTGCCCACGACCTTCTCGCCGGCCGCGTCGCACACCGGGTAGTCGGCACGCGCCGCCCGCCGACCCTCGCCGCGCAGTCCGACCAGGACCCGGGCGACCGGCTGCTCGGACAGCGACTGCAGCGCCTCGCGGCCGACGAACCCGCGGTCGTTTCCGCGGTCAAGCCGGACGACCTTGCCCAGGCCTGCCTCGTAGGGGTTGGTGTCCAGGTTCAGTTCGTGACCGTAGAGCGCCATCCCGGCCTCCAGTCGCAGGGTGTCGCGGCAGGCCAACCCGGCCGCCGAACCACCCTGCTTGGTGGTGGCGTCGAGCAGTTCGCCCCACAGGGCGGCGGCCTGCTCGTTGGGCACATACAGCTCGAAACCGTCCTCGCCGGTGTAACCGGTGCGGGCCAGCAGCACGTCGATGCCGGCCACCACCGCGGGGGTGCTGGCGTAGTACTTCAGGTCGGCGACAACCTGCTTCTGGTCGTCAGAGACCAGCGAGGACACCACGTCCTGCGCCTTGGGCCCCTGGACCGCGATCAACGCGGTGTGGACGGACTCGTCGGCGACGGTGACATCGAATTCCGCTGCGCGGGAACTGATCTCCTGGTGGACCGCCGGGTAATTGGCGGCGTTGGCGACCACCAGGAAGTGGTCGTCGGCGAGCCGGTAGACCACCAGGTCGTCGATCACGCCCCCGTCAGGATTGCAGATCAGCGAGTACTTCGCCTTGCCGACCGCCACTTTGGACAACTCGCCGACCAGCGCGTAGTCCAGCAGCGCTGCGGCATCGGGGCCGCTGACGTCGATCTCCCCCATGTGCGAGAGGTCGAACAGGCCGACGGCGTCGCGCACTGCGTGGTGTTCGGCTAACTCGCTGGAGTACTTCAGCGGCATCTGCCATCCGGCGAAGTCGGTGAACGACGCACCCAGGGCCTGGTGTTCGCCCAGTAGTGGCGAGACTCCGGCCGGTGCCTTCTCGGTGGTGGTCATACGTTGATCTCCTCACGGTTGGTGGTGGTCTCGGTGGTGTCGAATGCTTCCGGCGCGGGGCAGGAGCAGATCAGGTTGCGGTCGCCGCGCACACCGTCGATCCGGCGGACGGGCGGCCAGTACTTGGAGCCCCGCAGGTTCGCTACCGGATAGCCGGCGGTCTGCCGCGAGTACGGCAGATCCCAGTCATCGGAGGCGATCTGCTCGGCGGTGTGCGGCGCCTGACGCAACGGGCTGCGCTCCAGCGGCCACTCCCCGGCCGCCACCCGGTCGATCTCGGCGCGGATGGCGATCATGGCGTCGATGAACCGGTCGACCTCGGCGAGGTCCTCGGATTCCGTGGGCTCCACCATCAGCGTGCCGCTGACCGGGAAGGACAGCGTGGGCGCGTGGAATCCGTAGTCGATGAGCCGCTTGGCGACGTCCTCGGCGGTCACCCCGGTCTGCTTGGTGATCTCACGCAGATCCAGGATGCACTCGTGGGCCACCAGTCCGTCCGGACCGGTGTAGAGCACCGGGAAGTAGCGGTCCAACCTCTTGGCGAGGTAGTTCGCCGACAGCACAGCGACCTTGGTCGCCTCAGTCAGTCCGTCGGGACCCATCAGCGCCAGGTACGCCCAGACGATCGGCAGGATGCCGGCTGAGCCGAAGTTGGCTGCCGACACCGGCACACCCAGTTCCGAACCGCCGAGCGGATCACCCGGCAGGAACGGCGCCAGGTGCTCCCGGACGGCCACCGGGCCGACACCGGGGCCACCGCCGCCGTGCGGAATGCAGAAGGTCTTGTGCAGGTTCAGGTGGCTGACGTCGCCGCCGAACTTGCCCGGCTGGGCCAGACCGACCAGGGCGTTGAGGTTGGCCCCATCGACGTAGACCTGACCGCCGGCCTCGTGCACGAGGTCGCAGACGGTGCCGACCTCCTCCTCGTAGACACCGTGGGTGGACGGGTAGGTCAGCATGATCGCCGCGACCCGGCCCTCGTGCGCAGCGATCTTGGCCCGCAGGTCGACGAGGTCGATATTGCCGTCGTCAGCGGTGGCGACCACGACCACCTTCAGCCCGGCCAGCACCGCCGAGGCGGCGTTGGTGCCGTGCGCGGATTGCGGGATCAGGACGATGTCCCGGTCGTTCTCGCCGCGGGACTGGTGGTAGGCGTGGATGGCCAGCAGCCCGGCCAGCTCGCCCTGCGATCCGGCGTTGGGCTGCAAGGAGATCCGGTCGTATCCGGTGATCTCGCACAGCCACCGCTCCAGGTCGCTGATCAGCCCGTGGTAGCCGGAGGTCTGCTCGACTGGGGCGTAGGGATGGATGGTGGCGAAGCCGGGGAAGCTGATCGGCTCCATCTCGATCGCCGAGTTGAGCTTCATGGTGCAGGAGCCCAACGGGATCATGGTGCGGTCCAAGGCCAGGTCCTTATCGGAGAGCTTGCGCAGGAAGCGCAGCATCGCCGTCTCGGAGTGGTGCTTGTTGAACACCGGGTGCTGTAAGAACGGCGAGGTGCGCTGCAGATCGGCGGGCA
>VERS01000688.1 GCA_018882545.1 Mycobacterium sp. | reverse complement strand
GGATGCCGTCCTGCCAGCCCTGGATCAGACCGCGCAGCGGGAATGCGATTGACTCCCCCCGGTTCCAGGAGCTGTCGAACTCCTCGCCGCTGTCGAATTCGACCCCGACGTAGTGCACGTCGACTTCGTCACCGGCCTTGGCTTCCGGGCCGTCACCGACGACGAGGTCGGTGATGACAAGGTCCGAGGGCGGCGGGCCGACCGGGAAGTCGATCTCAGGTTTGGACGTCACCGCATCACCGTAGCCGTTGTCCGGACCGGTTTTTTGGGGTTCGACCGGCCTGGGAGATGCCACGGAGCTACCGGACCATCCCGGATCTACCTAAGGTGAGGCATGGCAAACCCCCGCCCAGGACGCGACCACCTCGACGCCGTCATCATCGGTGGTGGGCATAACGGCCTCGTTGCCGCCGCCTACCTGGCGCGGGCCGGGCTAGCGGTGCGGGTTCTGGAGAAGCTGGACGCCGTCGGCGGGGCCGCGGTCTCAGCGCAGGCCTTCGAGGGCGTCGACGCGCGACTGTCTCGCTACGCCTACCTGGTCAGCTTGCTACCGGCGCGCATCCTGGACGATTTGGGCGCCCGGGTGAACCTGGCCCGCCGCCGCTACGTCTCCTATACCCCCGATCCCGGCCACGGCGGCCGCCGCGGTCTGCTGATCGGGGAGCAGTCGACGTTCGCCGCGGTCGGGGCCGCCTCCGACGAAGACGGTTTCACCGACTTCTACCAGCGCTGTCGAGCGGTCACCGAGCCGCCCTGGCCGACACTCCTCGAACCGCTGCGTCGCCGTAGCGAGGCCCGCCGCCACGTCCTGGCAGCGGGCGGGTCGGGGGCAGCGGCCGGCTGGCAGGCGCTGATCGACGAGCCGGTCGGATCAGCGATCACCGGCGCCGTCGGCAACGACCTGGTTCGCGGGGTGATCGCCACCGATGCGCTGATCGGCACCTTCGCCCGACTCGACGCGCCCTCCCTGGACCAGAACGTGTGCTTCCTCTACCACCTGCTCGGCGGCGGCACCGGGGTCTGGGATGTGCCGGTCGGCGGCATGGGTGCGGTATCGGGTGCCCTGGCCGCAGCCGCGGTGGGCCACGGCGCGCAGATCGTGACCGGCGCCGAGGTCGTCGCGCTGACCCCCGACGGGGAGGTGTGCTACCGGGTCGGCGCCGCCGAGCACCGGGTCCGCGGGCGCCACATCCTGGCCGGGGTCACCCCGGCGGTGCTGGCCGGCCTCCTCGGCGAACCGGAGCCCGACCTGGCCGAGGGCGCTCAGGTGAAGGTCAACCTGATGCTGCACCGATTGCCGCGCCTGCGAGATGCCGCCGTCACGGCAGAACAGGCGTTCGGCGGAACCTTCCACGTCAACGAGACGTGGTCCCAACTCGACGCCGCCTACACCGCCGCGGAGTCCGGCGGGCTGCCCGACCCACTGCCCTGCGAGATTTACTGCCACTCCCTGACCGATCCCAGCATCCTGTCGGCGGGCCTACGCCGGTCCGGGGCGGCGACGCTGACGGTGTTCGGTCTGCACGTACCGCACCGCCTGCAGTCCGTCAACCCCGAGGAGATGCGGCAGCGTCTCACCGATGCGGTGCTGGCGTCGTTGAATTCTGTTCTGGCCGAACCGGTTCAGGACGTCGTGATGGCCGATGGGCACGGGCGTCCCTGCATCGAGACCAAGACCACCGTCGACCTGCAGGACGCATTGGGACTGACCGCGGGCAACATCTTCCACGGTGAGCTGTCCTGGCCGTTCGCCGATGCCGACGACCCGTTGGACACCCCGGCGCGGCAGTGGGGGGTGGCCACTCATCACGAGCGGATCCTGCTGTGCGGGTCAGGATCGCGCCGCGGC
>VERS01000687.1 GCA_018882545.1 Mycobacterium sp. | reverse complement strand
GGTCCGAGTACCCCCATGACCAGACCCATATCGTGATAGAACGGCAGCCAGGAGACCATCGTCACATCGGCGGGCGCGCCGGTGGGAACGTGTTCGGCGTAGTCGCGAAGAATTTGGTCGAGGTTGCTGATGACGTTCTTGTGGGTCAGCACCACGCCGGCCGGCTGGCGGGTGGACCCCGAGGTGTACTGCAGATAGGCCGTCGCCGAGTCGGCTGCCACCGCGACCGGAACCGGCGCCGCACACGGCTCGACGGCATCGACCTCGATCACCTCCGGCGCTGCCGCACCGGGTTGGGAGGTCGCGTAGGGCACGACCGCGCCGACCACCGCCGAGGTTGTCAGCAGAACGGTCGGAGCGCAGTCGCGCAGCGCGCCGACCACCCGCTCATCCAGTCCCCCGGGGGCCGGGACGGGCAGCGGCACCGCGATGAATCCGGCATGAAGGGCGCCGAAAAACGCGACGATGTAATCCAGGCTCTGCGGCGCCAGGATCGCAGCCCGGTCACCGGGCGATCCGCACCGCAGCAGCCGGGCGGCCACCGCCTGCACCCGCTCATAGAGCTCGGACCAAGTGAGGGCCTCGGCAAACCCCGCTGGATCGACGTCGTAGTCGAGAAACGTATACGCGAGATCGTTTGGCTGCTGCTCGGCTCTGGTCCTGAGCAGTTCGGGAATAGTCAACTCAATCTCCGGCATCTCTGATTGCCAACCTGTGCATGCTCTCCAAGCTGGACAGGTTAACAAATTAAGGGCGCGAGACGGAAATCCGTCCTCAGCCAAAGCTTACCCGTTCTCAGCTAAATCACATGTATTTCCGGGCTAAATCATAGTCGCCGCGCCGGGCATGCGCTGTCAGCAGTACTTGTCGAGTTTGCTCTCGATGTCGGCGACGAGTTCGGGCAGGTGGTCGTTGAGGTAGAAGTGGTGGCCGTTGAACTGCCGCAGGCTGAACTCCCCCGTCGTGCGCTCGGCCCAGGGTTGGACCCTCTCGACGGTGCCGATCTCATCCTCGTCGCCGATGTAGGCCGCGATCGGGCATGACACGGTGGCCTCCGGAGGGCACTCGTAGGCCATGATCGCCTTGAATCCGCGCAGCGTCGGCAGGATCCGCGCGGCGAACTCCTCATTTTCCAGGAACTCCGGGTTCACGCCGGTCATCGTGGCGACGGCGTCGAGCAGGCCCCGGTCGGACTCGGGGATGTATTCCGACCCGATCCGGCCGGGGGCGGCCGTAGCCGAGACGAACAGCACCGAGATCGGGCGACCCTCGGATTCGAACCGGCGAGCCACTTCGAACGCCACCAGCGAACCCATGCTGTGCCCGAAGAAGGCGACGTTCCCGTCGATCTGAGCCGGCAGCAGACCTGCGACCCGTTCGGCGAGGTCCGGGATGGTGCTGAAGGACCCGAGATCGTGCGTGCCGCCCCGACCGGGGTACTGCACCGCGATCCGTTTGACATCACCGGTGAACGCCTTGGCGAACGGTACGTAATACTGCGGTGCGCCGCCGGCGTGCGGAAAGATGAACAGCGTTGTAGGCCCGGTCACCGAGGCCACCTTACCGAGGTGGCCGGTCGGTTCGCCGCACAGTCCGCTGTGTGCCTAGGCGGTGGCCTAGTCGGTGGAGAAGGCCGCCTCGGCGTCACGTTGCAAGTCAACATAGGCCTTGTCGCTGACGTCGAAAGCGACGCCCTGGATGGTCCCACCGGTGAACGTGCCGGGGGCCTGGTACTGATCGGAGACGTTGTCGCCGCTGTCATAGCCGACACACAGACCGTCGCCGGCGAGGGTGAACTTGCCGATCTGGGCACGCATCGGTCCGCGGGCCACCTCTTTGCCGTCGACATAG
>VERS01000686.1 GCA_018882545.1 Mycobacterium sp. | reverse complement strand
TCGGTACCCAGGACCTGGCAGAACTTGACACCGTCGTCGCTGAGGTGATCGACCGCTACATCCAGCCGATCTTCGGTGGCCACGACTTGCGCCGGATTCTGCGCTATCCACCGGTGGAGGTACTGCACGAGGCGCCGGCACAGCAGTTGTGGATGCAGGTGCCTCTGATGATGGGTGGCTTTCGCATCATGCTGACCGACGGGCACGTCGAACTCCTCGGCGCAAACCGCCGGTTCGATGACTCCGGCGAGGCGCATGTGCGGTCGCACCGTTTCCTGGTCACGCCGGCGGGGTGGACGCTCATCGGTGCGACCGGCGGCTAGGGACGTTCGGCCTCCTTCCGGAACATCTGAATCGCCTGGGGTGGAACACGATTCACTCACTTTCGCGGCCTCGGGGATCGGAGAAAACATGTTATCGCAAATATGCGGAATATTGGAGAAGCTTGAGTGGTTGTAAGAGATGGAGCGATCAAACAAAGAAGGAAGGAGGCGGGAGTGACCTACTACGACATCATCGGCGACGTCCATGGCTGCGCTACGAAACTCATCGCGCTTTTGGAGGGTATGGGCTATCGGCCCGACGGGTCGGGTGTCTACCGCCACCCAGACCGCACCGCAGTGTTCGTCGGGGATCTCATCGACCGCGGCAGCGAGCAACTCGAAGTGCTCCAACTGGTCAAGGCCATGGTCGACGCCGGCAGCGCACAGATCGTGATTGGTAACCACGAGTTCAACGCCATCGCCTGGGCCACCAAAGATCCCCGGACAGGTCAGCCGCTGCGGGAGCACACCGAGCACAATCGCACCCAGCACGAGGCATTCCTTGAGCTCAGCGAGGAGCAGCAGGCCTACTACATCGACTGGTTCAAGACCCTCCCGCTGTGGCTGGAACTCGGCGGCATCAGGGTGGTGCATGCCTGCTGGCATCCGCCGTCGATGGCGGTCGTGCTGCAGGCGACCGGAGGGTCGGGTCGGCTGACGAGCCTTGAACAGATCGTGCAGGCCAGCCGGAAAGTCAGCGACCTCTACGAGGCGGTCGAGGTGCTGCTGAAAGGCCCCGAAATCTCCTTGCCCGACCATGACATGGAGCCCTACTGGGACCACGAGGCCGCCAAGGAACGCAGCAAAGCCCGGATCCGGTGGTGGGATCACGACGCATCAACACTGCCGGAGTTGGCCGAGTTGCGCGGGGCGCGTTTGCAAAACGGCGACCGCTACCCGGCCTTCGAGCCGCGTCAGGTCAACGACCCCGAGTACCTGGGCTACGTCTACACCGACCGGGTGCCGCTGTTCTACGGCCACTACTGGCGGAAGTGGGAGAACCACCGCGAGGAGTGGACCACCTACACCGCCTGCGTGGACTTCAGCGCCGTGCGGGGTGGGACCCTGGTTGCCTACCGATGGAACGGCGAACCTGAAATCCATTGGCGCAATTATGTTCCGCACGATCCGGCGGTCGTGGCGCCGGCTCCGTCAGGGCAGACGGCCTGACCCGACACGGCACCCGATCGGCCTGGCTCAGGGCTCGCCGGTGTAGATCGGTGTGACTCTTGCCGGGACCGGCCCGCTGAGCCGACCAAGGCGTCCGTCAGCGCAGCGGGGTGGTTTCCTGAGTTTGCTCGCGTGTCGGCCACCCTGCTGGTTTTAAGTGCCAGAGGCAAAGAACAGGTGGTGTCCGCGGACAGTTTCTACCGCGCTTTCGGGGTTAGCCAGATGGTGGTTATGTAAGACTGGTCACCTTGCGCCTGGGGATCGTCCTGGGGCTGTTGTCTTGGAGGTCTCCGGATGTCTGTTTTCCCTCGCGAGTTCAGTGGTCGGTCACCGGTGGGGGGCGCAGTGGCGAGGCCGGGCAG
>VERS01000685.1 GCA_018882545.1 Mycobacterium sp. | reverse complement strand
CCGCCGGTCGGGGCGTCCATCCAGTGCCCTCCGCCCAGGCCCAGGCCCGCGGGTGCGCCTGCTCAAGCCATCGGTCGAGCAGATCTGGGTCCGACTCCCGCTTGACCGCCAGGTAGTCCGCCCGCAGGCCGGCATTGGCCCCGAGCCAGTCCACAAACAGCAGCGCGAACCGCTGCGCGGGATCGCCGTCGACCCGGATGTGCACATGCGTCGGTCGGCCGGGATCAGCGGAAGCATGGAAGCGTTTGTCCGACCGGCCGTTCGAACTGCCATACCGACGGTCCGCGGTGATCGAATCCACCCGCGGATACCCGGCCCGCAGCAAGTCCTCGGCCAGTCCGTCGGCGGTCTGGATCGCTGCCACGGTGACCTGAACGTCGATGATGTCGCGGGCATCCATACCGGCCACCGCAGTGGAGCCGATATGGTCGACGCGCAGCGCCCGATGGCCGCAATGGGTGGCCAGCCGGGCCCGGATTCGGGCGGCCTGAACAGTCCACTCCGGGTCGGCCGACACCAGACCGGTGGGGTCGGCAGCCGGCGACCGGAGAGCCAGATTGTGCGCGAACGGCAGGACCCGCGAGTGCCACAGCTCTCTGGCCCGAGCCACCAACTGCGCCTCTGAACCGGAGTTGTCCAGCCACACGTCGGCGACTTTCCGGCGTTGCTCCGCTCCGGCCTGCGCGGTGATCCGGGCGCGGGCGTCGGCCTCGTCCATGCCCCGCTGCTCGACCAGTCGTTGCAGCCGAACAGTTTCGTCGGCGTGGACCACCACGACCAGGGGGAACAGCGGCGCCATCTGCGACTCGACCAGAAGCGGGATGTCCTCCACCACCACCGCATCCTGGGCGACCGCGGCGACGATCTCGGCGCGCCGCTTGGCCACCAACGGGTGGACGATCGCGTTCAGTTTGGCCCGCTGCTGCTCGTCGATGAACGCCTTGGCCGCCAAGGCCGGGCGGTTCAGCGCCCCGTCGGGCAGCAGAATGTCGGCACCGAAGTGGCCGACTAGCGCGGTCAGCCCCTCGGAACCGGGTTCCACCACTTCGCGGGCGATGACGTCGCCGTCAACCACGACCGCGCCACAGTCGGCGAAAACCCTGGAGACAGTGGACTTTCCGGCTCCAATACCGCCGGTCAGGCCTATCCGCAGCATGGGATCGCCTCGGCCCCGCCGACGGCGGAGCTAGGCGCTACCGGCCAGCTTCTCGCGCAGCGCGGCCAGCTGGGCGTCGCTGGCCAGCGAACCGCCGGCCTCCTCAGCCCCCGGTGAGCTCGATGACGTCGATCCCGAGGCCGCTTCCGCGGGCGCCGCGGCCTCGGCGGCGGCGGACTTCTCCATCTGCGTGGTGTGCATCTTGTGCCGGCGCTCAGCCTCGGCGTACCGGGCCTCCCACTCGGTGCGCTGCTTGTCGAAACCTTCGAGCCATTCGTTGGTCTCGGCGTCGAAGCCCTCCGGGAAGATGTAGTTGCCGGCCTCGTCGTAGCTGTCGGCCATGCCGTACTTCGACGGGTCGAACTCCTCGGTGTAGTCCTCGTTGGCCTGCTTGAGGCTCAGCGAGATCCGACGGCGCTCGAGGTCGATGTCGATGACCTTCACCATGGCGTCGTCGCCGACGGCAACCACCTGATCGGGCACCTCGACGTGGCGCTCGGACAGCTCGGAGATATGGACCAGACCCTCGATGCCCTCTTCGACACGGACGAACGCGCCGAACGGCACCAGCTTGGTGACCTTGCCCGGCACGATCTGGCCGATGGCGTGGGTGCGGGCGAAGTGCCGCCACGGGTCTTCCTGAGTTGCCTTGAGTGACAGCGAGACCCGTTCACGATCCATGTCGACGTCGAGCACCTCGACGG
>VERS01000069.1 GCA_018882545.1 Mycobacterium sp. | reverse complement strand
AACTGGTGCTGTTGAGTTTTGTGGCGGGGTGGGGTGTGGCAGTCCTAACCGTGCCCGTTGGTGTGTCAGGTGCGGTGTTTCTGCTGCCGATTCAGCTCACCGTTCTCAACGTGCCCAGCCCTGCGGTCACTCCGACAAACCTGCTGTTCAATATCGTGGCGATCCCCGGCGCACTGGCCCGTTACCGCACCCGGGCACCGCTACAGAGCCCGCTGACGCTGATGCTGCTGATCGGCACACTTCCCGGTGTCGTGATCGGCGCGTTCATCCGGGTATTCCTGATCCCCGGACCACAGGTCTTCCGGCTCCTCGTCGCGGGAGTCCTTCTTCCTCTTGGGATTTGGCTGTGCTTTCCCCGCAATCGGGTGACCGCCGTCCCTGCACCGCCCACCGGTTCACCGCGAAGATCAACCACCATCGCACTGGCGGCGGGCGTCGGGGTGATCGGTGCCATCTACGGCATCGGTGGCGGATCACTGCTGAGCCCGATCCTCGTCGGCCGCGGCATGCCCATCGCCACAGTGGCACCAGCCACCCTGGTCAGTACCTTCGTGACCTCAGCCGTCGGAGCGATCACCTACCTCATGCTGGCCATCGCCACCCCCGGACACCAGATCGGTCCAATGTGGACCATCGGACTCGCCGCCGGCGCGGGCGGACTGATCGGTGGCTACCTCGGAGCGCGGCTGCAACCACACCTGCCCGACAAGGCACTGCGAGCCGGCTTAGGCGTCCTAGCCATCGCGACTGCCCTCCTTTACCTTCTTCAAGCACTGCGCTAAGGCTGGGGAAGCTGCGCTCGACCGGATCGGTTCTTGAGCGAATCTTCACATAACCAACACCAAACCCCCCGGCCCAACGGCGCACAGTGGAAGGAAGTCCGCCAAACAGGTTGGTCTAGGTGAAGAAAACAGTTGGGACAGTCCAACTGACTCCCACCAGCATCCGCATCGGACGACGTGACCGAAGTTCAACAGGGAGGGATCACCACCATGACCGATTCAACAGAGGCCATCACTGACACGAGCCTCGCGCCGGCTCCGGCGACGGAGGTCGCTCATCGAAACACACGGCTCTACCAGGTTCTGGCCTGGGTGGGCATCGTGGCCGGCATCCTGTTCATCGTCGGGGCGGTCTTTGTCTCCGGGTTCTTGGCAGGCAGGACCGCAGACGGCTACGGGTGGCACCGAGGCGCGCAGAGCGGCCAGATGCAACCCGGCGGCCCGATGGGCGGCGGCTGCCCGATGATGCAGATGCAGCCTGGTGGCATGGGACAAGGCGGCATGCCCGGCGGCATGGGACAAGGCGGTATGGGTCCCGGGATGATGCCCGGGATGATGCCCGGGATGATGCCCGGGGGTATGGGACCGGGCGGTATGAGAGGCCCGACACCGAGCTCACCAACCCCGATGCCCCCGATGCAACCACCGGCCGGACAACGCTAAGGCGTTCATGCGCAGTGGCGGCGATGGGTGTGGCCCAGGTGTGACGCTGAGGAGAGCCGATGAAGAAACATTCGCTGATCGCGACGGCGCGACATCTTCTCGCTCACGCTGCGACCGCGTCGAGCGGTCGCAGTGCTGAAACCGTGTACGGGGGACACGAACATGTCCTGCGGCACACACTCATCGCCCTCATGCAGGGGCGTTCGCTGGCCGAACACGACAGCGAGGGCGAAGCGACCATCTACGTGATTCATGGGCGAGTGCGACTGAGCACCGACGATGCCCACTGGGACGGGATGGCCGGCGATCTGCTCGAATTGCCCCCGTCACGGCACCGACTCGACGCCCTCGAAGACTCGGCCATCCTGCTGAGCGTGGTCAAACCCGAAGTATTGGACAGCGCTGACGACCGCGATAAAAGGCGGTAGTCGATGAGATACCGCTTTACGTCGCTGGTGTGACGTCGAGCTCGGTGTACATGCCGGAGCCGTAGTGCCCGGCGATGTTGCAGAACAGTTCGTAGCGTCCCGGGGTGAGAGTGAGGGTGGTCCAGCCCGTGGTTCCGGGGGCGATCCCGTCGCCCTCGCCGGCACCGCAGGTTTGGGCGGCTTCACCGAGGCTGCCGGTTTCGTCGACTTCCCAGTTGTTGCCGATGGGCCGCTGACCGGGGTTCTGTCCCGGCCCCAGGGGCATGACCATGACCTCGTGGGCGAGCATGCCGCTGTTGGCGACCCGAAGAGAGACCTGTCCGGCGGGCACCGAGGTCGGGTTGATGGTCAGGCGCATCATGCCCATCCCCATACCGGGGCTGTTGGGCCAAGCTCCTTGCGGACCAGCCATCGGTCCGCCGTTCATCCCCGGCCCCATCATTCCCGGCCCCATCATTCCGGGGCCCATCATGGGTCCGCCGCCATTCATGCCGGGCCCCATCATCCCGCCCATGTCGGAAACCGTGACGTCAACGACGGCTCCCGCCAGTGCGGGTGCAGTGCAGGGCGCCGGCCGCGCAGGCAGGGGTCCACCAAAGCCTGGTCCAGCCATCGGGGCAAAGCCGGGTCCGGCTCCGGCCATCGCCGCGGTGGTGCCGATTCCGAGGGCCAGGGAGGCCGCACCGATCAACAGGCCCGTGCGCAGGCGCGGCTTCACTGGTGTTCCCGCAGCAGCGCGACGCGGCGACGGTAGTCCTCGTCGTCCACCTCCCCGCGGGCGAACCGTTCGGCGAGGATGTCTTCCGGTCTACGCCCACGCGCTGCGCCGTGCGCCGCCGGTCCGTGGTGGTGTCCGGGGCCACCCAGATAGCGCACCGTCGCCACGATCGCGGTGATCACCAACGCGAAGAACAGAGTCAGGACTATCGCGGTCCCGATCCAGCCGCCCCATCCCCAGTAGCCGTGGTGCCACATGCCGCCGTAACCGCACATCACCGAACCCCCTTCGCGTGAAAACCCCGGGGATGCCCCCGATCTCTCCAGCATGCGCCCGCTCCGCCCCAATGTCACTAAATGCCGATAACATCGCCCAATGGCGATCCCTATTGCGTCCGGTTCGGTGACGAGGGTGGAGCTCGCCCCGGCGGCGGCGTTGTTCCGCTCGCTAGGTGATCCCACCCGGCTGGCGATCCTGCGCCGCCTGGCGATCGGAGAGGCCCGCGTCGGAGAACTGGTCGACGAAGTGGCGCTGGCCCAGTCCACGGTGTCGAAGCACCTGGCTTGTCTCAAGGAGTGCGGCCTGGTCCACTCTGAACCGGTAGGGCGGGCGTCGGTGTTCCGGCTGTCCCAGCCCGCCCTGGTCGACCTGCTCGCCGCCGCCGAGACGGTGCTGCAGGCAGGCGGGCAAGCCGTCGCGCTGTGCCCGTCCTACGGAATGGACAGCTGCGCAGGAAGTTCCGATGAGCGTTGACCATCCCACCGCCGTCGCGGTTGACGGCGGTCGGCGACAGGTCCTGACCCGCCGGATCCGGCTTCTGGTGGCCGCGACGATCAGTTACAACGTGATCGAGGCTGCAGTCGCGCTCACCGCCGGGGCGCAGGCGTCCTCGACCGCGCTGATCGGGTTCGGCCTGGACTCGGTCATCGAGGTGTCCTCGGCGGCGGCGGTGGCCTGGCAGTTCTCCAAGCCCGATCATGAGGCCCGGGAGAAAGCCGCCCTGCGGATCATCGCGTTGTCGTTCTTCGCCCTGGCCGCCTACGTCAGCGTGGAATCAGTGCGAGCCCTGTTCGGCTACGCCGAACCGCGGCCTTCGATCGTCGGGATCGTGCTGGCTGCGGTCAGCCTGGCGGTGATGCCGTTGTTGTCCTGGGCTCAGCGCCGCACCGGACGCGAACTCGGATCCCGGTCAGCGGTGGCCGATTCCAAACAAACCCTGCTGTGCACCTACCTGTCCGCAGTGCTGCTGGTCGGTCTCGGGCTCAACAGCCTGTTCGGATGGTCCTGGGCCGACCCGATCGCCGGCCTGGTCATCGCCGCCGTCGCCATCCGCGAAGGACTTGAGGCGTGGAAAGGCCGGAACTGCTGCGCTCCGATGCCAATGACCGAATCGTCCTGCGGGTCAACCCAATGTTGCGACTGATTACGGAAGGCGATGCCGCCCATGGCCAGTGATCGTGATGGCATCGACGGCCAACGCCGCCACTGGCGATCCACGTTCGAGGCCAACCCCACCATGTACGGAACACAGCCCAGTGAGCCAGGCCGCTATGCGGTGGAGTTGTTTCGGGCCGAGGGGGTTCGCGATGTCGCCGAGCTCGGCGCGGGGCAGGGGCGCGACACCCTCGCATTCCTGCACGCCGGAATGAGTGTCACCGCATCCGATTACGCCGACGAAGGGCTCGCCGAACTCCGCGAAGCCGCCGCCGCAGCAGGCGTGGAGGACAGGCTGACCACGATCGTCAGCGACGCACGCGAACTGCTTCCCCTGCCGGACTCCAGCATGGACGCCGTCTACAGCCACATGCTGTTCAACATGGCCCTGAAAACCCCCCAGTTGGAGCGACTCGCTGCCGAGATCCACCGCGTGCTGCGCCCCGGGGGACTACACGTCTATACCGTTCGCCACGTCGGCGACGCCCACTACGGCGAAGGCACTCCGCACGGCGACGACATGTTCGAAAACGGCGGATTCATCGTGCACTTCTTCGACCAAGACTTAGTGGACCAACTCGCAGCAGGCTTCCAGGCGGTGGACCAAGCCTCCTTCGAGGAAGGCGCCCTACCCCGACGGCTGTGGCGCATCACGCAGCGAAAGTTGTGACAGGCGACTGGCCGGCACACCAGTCCTACCAGTGAACGGTGATCGGCCTCCGCAAAGTGAGATCTGTGGTTAGGGGCTCGTCTTGGACTTAAGTTCCTGAGCCGGTGTCGCGCCGCATCGGCCTGGTTCCGGGATGTTCCGGATCAGGTCGCGGATGATCTTCTCTTCGGTCCCGGTCATCAAAGCAATCTGAGCGAAACTCTCGCCGCGTGCCCTTATGGCTGCTGCGGCGACGCCGGCCTTTGCCCGATGCTTAGCGCGCCTCGCGTCGGCCTGCGCCTGGAGCTCCCGGATTTTCTCGCGATACCAGGCCTCCACGTCGTCGACGCGTTCGAGCGCGTCTAGGAAGGTGCTGATGTCCCGAAGGTTGGCTTGGATGCGCTCGAGAGTTCGGCGCTGTTTTGATCGCGCGGCCTTCAGTGCGGCTTCGCGCGAATTCCTTACGGATGCTGTGTATGCCACGCATCCGACATTAAAGCCCAGACAGCTGCATTGCAGCCTCCTTCATCAAGGGAACCCTCCTCCCTGAACCTCATCGCACGCAGTGCACGCTATTCACGTCATTCACGCACTAATCCCAACGAAATCAATTGCTAGACAATGCAAATCACACCTCATGCACTCAGGTCACGAGTTAGTATCGTGACGAGAACGGGGATGGTGATGTCGCGGTGATGACGATCCACAAGCTGACTGCCGGGGATGGATACGTGTATCTGATCCGGCAAGTGGCGGCGTCGGACGCGACTCACCGTGGGCGCCCGAGTCTGGACGACTACTACTCGTCGAAGGGCGAGACACCGGGCCGCTGGATGGGCCGCGGACTGGCTGCGCTCGGCCAGCCCGCGGGCCGCGACCCGAACGATCCTTTGGTGCAGAAGCTTTGGTCCGTCGCCGCGGGCTCGCATGTTTCCGAGGCTCAGATGAAGGCGTTGTTCGGCGAGGGCCTGCATCCCAATGCCGAGGAGATCGGCGAGTTCCTTGTCGATCGAGGGGGATCCGTTGCGGCGTCGGCGGCCCGGCTGGGCCGCCCATTTGCGATCCATGAAGGCGATAACGAGTACTTCCGTCGGCTCCGCGAGGCCTACTCCGCATACAACTTGGGGGTCGGTCGCGATGCCTATGACCGGATCGACGACGGCGTGCGCGCGGACATTCGGTCGGCTGTGGGCCGCGAGATGTTCGTCGAGATGTACGGGCGTAAACCGCTTGATGCGCGAGAGTTCTCCGGGTTCATGGCTCGTGAGTCGCGGCCGGCGACGACAGCGGTGGCGGGTTATGACCTGACGTTCACGCCAGTGAAGTCGGTGTCGGTGGCGTGGGCGCTGGCTCCACGGGCGCTGGCCCGCAAGCTCGAAAGAGCTCATGGGTTCGCGGTCCAAGCCGGGATCGCGGTCCTCGAAGAGCACGCGGCGTTCTCCCGAATGGGTGCGGGGGGAGTAGCCCAGGTCGAGTCGACGGGATTGATCATTGCTGCCTTCGATCACCGCGACTCTCGGTCCGGGGATCCGAATCTGCACACCCATATCGTCGTGAGCAACAAGGTGTGCGTCATCGGGGCCGAAGGCGTTTCGCGCTGGCTTGCCCTCGATGGCAAGGCGCTGTACCAGATGAACGTGGCCGCCTCAGAGGCCTACAACACCGCACTCGAGGGCTACCTCATCGAGCTGGGTTTCCGCTTCGCCGCGACCGATCGGGGGGCGGGCAAGCGGTGCGTGCGGGAGATCGTCGGCATCCCGGCGGAGTTGAACGCGAGGTTCTCGCGTCGCCGCAACGCCATCGAAAACCGGGTCGGGGAGTTGGCCAAAGCGTTCCAAAACCAGCACGGCCGCGAGCCCACTGCGACCGAATACATAGCTCTGGCGCAAAAGGCGAATCTGGAAACTCGGGCCGCAAAACATGAACCGATCTCCCTGGGTGAGCAACGCCAGATGTGGCGGACGCAAGCGGCCGAAGTCGTCGGCGGGGTGCGCGAGGTCGACGCCATGATCGCCGCGATCTCATCGCATCGCGCGGTCGAATCTGTACGGCTCGATCAGAAGTCCGTCGATCGGTTGGCCGTGGCGGTGATCGAAACGGTGTCGGCATCGCGGTCCACCTGGCGTCCACATCACGTGCGCGCTGAAGCCGAGCGTCAGCTGCGCTATGCCAACCGGGCCGGCGATCGGCAGGCCGTTGAGCGGATCGTTGGGGCCGCACTCGAGGGTCACAGCGTGGTGGTCTCGCGCCGGTCCGATGCCGAGTTGGGGGAGCCGGCGGCATTGCGCCGCCGTGATGGCTCCAGTGTCTACGCACGCCACGGTGAGACGGTCTATTCCAGCGAGACGGTGCTAGCCGCAGAGGGGCGAATCCTCGCGGCTGCGGCGCTCAACGATGGTGCCGTCGCTGACGAGGTCAGCATTGATTTGGCTCTGCTGGAAGCCGAGGCCAACGGTCGAACTCTCAACGACGGGCAGCGCGCGATTGTCCGGGAGATGGCCGCATCGGGGGCCCGGGTCCAGCTCGCGCTGGCCCCGGCGGGTACCGGAAAGACGACAGCGACGGCTGCCCTTGGCGCGGCGTGGCGCAACAGCGGCGGCACCGTCGTGGGTCTCGCCCCGACCGCCGCGGCAGCCGAAGTCCTCGCCGCGGACCTCGGATCGGCCACCGACACGATCGCCAAACTCGTCGCACTCGCCCGCGCCGATGCGTCGGCACCGGTGGTCCCCGAGGACCCCGCGCGGGCCTGGTTCGACGCCATCGACGCCGGAACACTGGTGGTCGTCGACGAGGCCGGCAAGGCCTCCACCGCTGAACTGGATGCGGTGATCTCTCTGGCGTTGGCGCGCGGGGCGAGTGTGCGACTGGTCGGCGACGACCATCAACTGGCCTCAGTGTCGGCCGGCGGCATGCTGCGCGATCTCGCCTCCGGACACCGCGCGCTGACGCTGTCGGAGGTCGTCCGCTTCGGTGACACCGAGCGCGGCAAGGCCGAAGGCGCAGCCAGTCTCGCCCTTCGTAGCGGTGACCCGGCTGGCATCGCGTTTTACCTCGACCACCGCCGTATCCATGTCGGTGCCGATGTGCTGGCCGCAGACCAGGCCTACAGCGCGTGGCTCAACGACCAGCGGGCCGGACGCAACAGCGTCCTGCTCGCCCCGACCAACGCACTGGTGGCCGAACTCAACGACCGCGCCCGCGGCGACCGGCTGCGTACCAGCGGCCAGGAAACCGGCCGAAGCGTGGAACTCGGCGACGGTCTGCTCGCCTCGGCCGGCGACTGGATCACCACCCGCAGTAATGCTCGCTGGCTTCGGACAGGGGCGCGCGCCTGGGTCAAAAACGGGCAGCGCTGGATCATCCACGCCGTTGAGC
>VERS01000068.1 GCA_018882545.1 Mycobacterium sp. | reverse complement strand
GCCACTCCGGTCGTGCGGCCAGCACCTCTGCCGATATCGCGTCCGGGTGGTCGAGGAGCAGTGAGCGTCCGACCTCAGTGATGACCGAGTAGCCATTACGGACCTTCCTGACCGCGCCGGCCCGCGTAAGAGCCGACAGCGCCCAGCCCATTTGGTTGTACGCGCGGACCTGGCCGGAGTTCAGAAAATCGGCACGCTGGGCCTCGGAGAGATTGACTTCGTCAGCGACAGCATCAAAAAGATTTGCTGTTCGCCATGTTTGGCCATCGGATAGCACCGACAACGTCGGTCGGTTGAACGCCTGCCAGCCGCCGAGGTCGGCTGATTCAAAGCCCGTCACTGCCGTTCTCCTTGCTGACTCAAAACAAAATCAGTTGATCGCCTGCGAAACCTTCTCCCCGACCGCCCAGACCTCATCCGCGTCGAGGCCGGCGACCGGGACGTCGGATGCAGGACCCTTCTCGTCGAGATCGAGCATCGCGGCGAGGGGGACGAAGCCAGGGTGGCCCACAACCTTCGGGAACTTCGTCCAACAGCCCGAAATCATCAACTGCCCCTGCCGGATTGAGAACTTGAACGGCGGATGCCTGCGGCCGAATGGGTAAACGAACATCCAACCGACAGGCTTCATTCCGAAGAACAGCGGCGGGTAGGTGCCCTTCCGGGGCAGAAGGCTGTTGGCGGCCGCCAACTCAAGGAGCCTCATCAGAAAGGCACGGTCCTGAGGGGCGTCCACCGCCTCTGCGAACGACTCAAGCGTCCAACATCCGCTGGGGCGATCCTGTTTGTAGGCGACGTCCGGCAGTCCCGTCACCGGGTTCTTCGGACCGGAAGCCGCCCGCACACCAAGCCAGATCCTCAGCCGCTCAGACTTGCCCGACGAATCGACCCCGTAAACCTCATCCGCGCGCTCCTCCCTTGAGCGGGTGAGGCTTTCGATCTCATCGTCGGCGGCGTACTGCACCATGACGGTCACACCGTCTCTGCTGAACTCGTCGATGCGGCTCATATGTTCGAGCTCCCACCCCGCCTCCATCGCGAGGTCCGCCGTGTCGAGCCGGAATGTCGTTGCGGCTGCCACTTGCCTCCACCTACCTTTCTGTCTGTTGTCCTGGTCTCTTCCACCGCCAACGCAATCGGGAGAACGTGGGGATAGGTCTACCGACCGCTGAAGTTATGGTTGACTTGAAACCAGCCCACCGCGCGACCGTCCGGTAAAGGAAACTCTGCCCACCACATTTCTTGCTGTGGTCCGGGTTCGGAAACCAGTCCGTCTTTTTTCCACATCACCTTTTTGCCCCCGTTGCGCGCCTTGATGTAGTCGCGTGCCGTCGCATAAGCGTTGTTGTCAACCAGTTCGAGCAACCGAAAGTCGTCATCGGTCTTGACATACGCCGCGAGGCTCATCCCTCTAGCGCGCAGTTGCCGAACGCTTATGGGGATTTTCGGGTCGTCTTCTTCGGGCGACGGAATCGGATCAGAGACCGTCCGCACGCCGAGCCAGATCCTGAGCCGCTCGGCCTTGCCCGGCGAGTCGACGCCGAAGACCTCGTCGGCGCTCCCCTCCCGTGACCGGGTGAGACTCTCGATCTCATCATTGGCGGCGTACTGCACCATGACGGTCACGCCGTCTCTGCTGAACTCATCGATGCGGCTCATGTGTTCGAGCTCCCATCCCGCCTCCATCGCCGAGTCGGCCGTGTCGAGCCGGAACGTCGTTGCGTCTGCCACGTCCTTATCCTTTGCCGTCGCTGCTTTTCAAGAGCAAATCACGCCCCTCTGACAGCAGCTGGCATAGACGACCCATTTGCCAGAACGATCGACCTGGATAACTGATCGACCTGCTTCAACAAGGCCGCCGGCTTCAGCGCCAGGTCGAGCGCCTTGCAATGAATCGTGATGCCCACGTTTCGGACGGTGTGGACCCTGCCTTCTTCGTTACCTTTGGCATAGATCAGGTGCCCTTCAGTGAGACCTAGGACGGAGCAGTACGCCAGCATTTGATAGAGGTCCGCGTTGGGGAAGCCGGCAGGCTTCTCCGCCTTGTATTTGGCGTCGATGACCGCGACTGGTTGCCGGCCCTTCCGGCACAGGAGGTCTGCCCTCATCCGAACACTTCTCTGGTCGTCAAGGTGCAGTGGAGCTTGGCTTTCGCACTGCCATCCGAAGCGGTTCAGAGACTCGGCCATCGCCACCGTCACGAAGTCCTCGAAGATCACGCACATGTCGAACATGAACCCGGTGACGCGCAAGTTTCCGAAGAGGTTCTCGAAAGATTCTGCGGCAATGACGATCTCGGCCAGCTGCAGCGCAGCCTGGTAGCGGCCGTTGAGGCGGCTCGGCCGCCATTCGGGCTTGGGGGCGCCTCTGGGCGGCACGGTCACCTCCGCGAGGGTGTGACGCAGCCGCTGAAGTTGCAGCCGCGCTGAGGCGCTGATCCGGGGAACCATCAGCAGGCGCAGGGTCGCCATCGCCAGCAACTGGTTCTCAGCGATATCGACGGTGAAGTCGTCATACTCGACCGCAATCGGCACCGGGAAGCCGAATCGGCGGCTCATCTGCTCCCCCGCCAGCATCCGACCGCGCAGCACCGGCAGCGCCTCGGAAACCGTCCGATAACCCTGGAGCAATCCCTGCTCGACAGCGCGGCTCGCGAGACGGGCGAACGCCTCGGCGATCGCGGGCAGCAGTTCGTCGTCGGACTCCACGCCGATCGGGTCGTCACGCCAGATCTTGGGATTGCGCGCATAGCCGAGCATGAAGATCATTCGGTTGATGTTCGTGATCTTGGGCCTCACGACGACCTGACGATCCCCGACCGCAACCGCTCCGATCTTGGTGCCGGCCGCGACATCAAACAGTCCGTCATCGAGTCGCCGAGTGACGACAGCGATCCCAAGGTCGTTTAAGGCGTGTGCTTCGGCGGCGGTGAGTTCGACAACTTGGGCGGGTTCGCCTTCAGTCAGGGTCAGCGGCGGCGTCATCGTCGTCACCCAACTCGGCGTCCAATTCGGTGAGGACGGCGTCGTCCTCGATTAGTCCGGCCTTAGCGGCAAGGCTCTTACGAAGGGCTTCCAGTCCGTACCGGCCAATGATGTCGACGTTGCGGTCACCGAAGTGGTGTTCCTCCAACAGCGGCAGGATGTCGGTGCGCCACATCAGTTCCAGTGACTTGTCAGTGCGGTCGGAGGCGATCTTGTCCCGCATAAAGTACGACGGCCCGATCTTGAAGTCGTTGTCGCTGATGCGGGAGTTGAGTTCGTCGTGCAGGTCGGCGAGCCAGGTGTCATAGCCCTTCGAGGTCAGCCAGCGACGCAGGATTCCGCTGGTGGGTTCCTCGGAGGGATGCAACGGCAGGAAGGCGAACCGACGGCGGAGCGCCGCATCGACCAACGCGATGGAGCGGTCTGCGGTGTTCATAGTGCCGATCACGAAGATGTTCTTGGGCAACGAGAACGGCTCGGCACTGTCCGAGGAGTACATCAGGTCGATCGCCTGGTCGCGGTACTCCAGCAGGAAGTACAACTCGCCGAAGATCTTCGGCAGGTTGCCGCGGTTGATCTCGTCAATGATGAGGACGTAGGCGGCCTCGGGGTTCTCGGCGGCCTTGTCGACCATCCGACGCAACGGTCCGGCCTTGAGGCTGAAGCCCTGCATCTGCCCACCGATTTCCCCCTGCGGACGGAAACCCTCGAAGAAGTCCTCGTACGAGTAGGCCGGGTGGAATTGGACGAGCTTGACGTTCTCCTTGTCGGTGATGTGACGGGCGAGTTCCTGGGCGATGTAGGTCTTCCCGGTGCCGGGAGGCCCATAGAAGATGAGTTGCCGACGGTCCCGCAGGAGCTCGACGCAGTCTTGGAGCCAATTGAGGCCGACGTGGAGATCGTCCGCCAGTTTCTGCGTGGCGTCGGGAAGATGAACCGACCCAGACTTCGGACCCGGTCTATGTTCCGCCAACGCCTCCAGCGCCTCACGGTATTGGCTCAGGTCGAGCACTTCGCCCTGGGCGCTGAATCGTGCGGCGATGTCAGCAGGAATGTCCGACCACGAACAGGTGTGCTCGAACCACTTGACGGACCGCCGCAAGTTGGAGCGCCCGTCGCCACTTGAGGCATATTCGGCCGGACCAGTGATGGTGCCGAAGTGCACCCGGCCCTGACTGACTGTGACGACCAGGTCGCCGATATTCATGCGCTTGAGGAAGGCGTAGAACTCGTCGAACTTCTCCTGTCGAGCCGCGTATCCCGAGGACCGGTAATCCTCGTCGACGAGGGCCTTCAACTCCTCGCGGTCCACCTCGGCATCAATGGGCCGCAGCAGGCTCGCGGCAAGTGAAACCGATTGTTTGGCGCGCCAGATCGGCACCATGTCTTGGCCTTTGACATTCGAGCCGTGCACCTTCCATGCGTGTTGCACCGGCTTCGACTTCTGCCAAAGATCGATCCACGGCTCGTCATAGAAGCTGACGTGCCGTCCTTCTTCCTGTACGACGGCGTCGTAGATGCGTGCCAGATCGACGTCGACATCGCCCGTGGGTTCAGTCAGGTAGCGGCTGGCCAGCCCATCACGAATCGCCGAGCGGTGCTCCGTCTTGACGATCGGAAGGTAGAACCGAGGAAAAGCCAGATACAGCAACGCCTGGCGTTGAGCCCCCTGCCCAGTCGTCACCACGTTGACCTCGTCCCGGAAGGCCAGCGGCTCGGCCAGCGCCTCGAGCCTCCGATATTCGGGCAGACCCTTGAAGTGGATCGCGAACTGGATCAGGTAGGCGATCTGCGCCCACCGGTACGTGGTGAACGCCTGCCCCCCATGGAACACACCGCCGCCGCGAAGGGCAGCTTCGACCGCGGCCGGCAGGGCCACAGGTTCCGTGCTCAAGTTCAAGACACTCTGGACCTGCTTGACTTTCAACTCCCCGCCGACGTTGACGATCGGCAACACGTTGAGGATCAGTAGCTCCGCATAGAGCTGAATGACGGCGGGTGAGGCGCCGGCGAGTTGTCGTTTCAGCTTCTCGAAGAAGCCCTCGTTGCTTGCGTCGGGTTTGTCGACGTAGTCCGTTTTGAGCTTCTGCAAGTTGGCTAGCGTCCAGATGGGTTCTGCCGGGGTCAGCAGCGAGCCGTCACCGCCGAGGCCCGCCTCGATGAGCTGCCGCCCCACGGCCTCCACCGCGTTCGCGGCGGGTCGACCGAAAGTCCCTAGCTGATCCTCTGTCATACCGGCGCCTCCGCTGTCCCCACGTTCACTTGCCGTCAACCTCATCAAAGGGCGATCGGTATGGCACACCGCACTTTTCGGCCTCGGCCATCGCGTCGTAGATCTCCAGGATCATCCGCTTCGTCCGGTACTCGCCGTGTTCGGCGATGTCCTTGCGCTTGACGATCGGGAAGGTCTCCATGATGTAGTCGACGTCATTGCGTTCGATGCCGTAGAGGTGGAAGAACGCGGCGTCGAGTTCGGCACGAATTGAATCCCGGTCAACGCCGACCCACGCATCCGAGCGTTGTAGGTGTTCAGCGCGCTCACTGATCCATTCAGCCTGAATCGCGTTGTCCGAATTGGACTGCGGCAGCGGAAACGGCAGCTGCATGAGGTAGCTGTAGGTCATGTGGGTACCGCCGACCTTCTGCCGTGCTACATAGTCGAACACGAAGGATGACCACGCTGCCTGAAGCACTGCCTGGCCCTGTTGGGTGAATGCGACTGGCAACGTATGGCCAACGGCCGTGGTCGGCAGCTGGCTGGCAATCATTGTCCGCTCGTCAGTTGACCGGCAAATGTCGCGGAAACCGAGAATCCAGTCTTGTCCCGCGCGTCCGCCGAGTCTGTCTTGGACGACCTCTTCACGCACCCAGTAACGCGGCTGGACCACGAATTCTGGATTCTGCTTCTCCTGCCGCGTCCCATCCCGGGTCGAGCCATCCTCCTCGTACGTCGCCCAGCGATGGTCGTAGTGGTGGATCATCTTCGCTTCGTAGAGTGGCAGCATGCGGTGCATCGTCACTGTTTTGCCCCCTCATAGTCGAACCAATTACGTTGCGCGACAACGACTAGAGCCCCCGGTATTGCGCTCATCCCGCTGCCACCGCTAGGTCGTCATACGCAGCTAATATCAGATCCTTCGTCCGGAAAGTGCCGTATTTGGCCTCATCCTTGCGCTTCGCAATCGGGAAGGTCTCCATCACGTAGTCGACTTCGTCGCGGCCAAGGCCGTACAAGTGAAAGAAGTAGGCATCGAGCTCGGCACGCAGCCTGGCCCGTTCATCCGCATCGGCGACCCAGCCGTTGAGTCTGTCCACCCGCAAGCCCACCCATTCGGGGTCCATGCCTGGATGCGCAGCGGATGGCAAAGGTGTCGCAAGTTGCTCGACAGTCCCGAAAGTCATATTCGCGCCGCCAAGCTTTTGACGCGCGACAAAATCGAATACGAACGAGGACCAGGCAGCTGCTAGTAGTTGCCTGCTCCCGCTGAACATTGCTAGGGGAAGGCTGTTTCCGGAACCGACGCGGCCCACCAAGCTCGAAATGAAGGTCCGTTCATCGGTCGATCTGGCAATCCAACGCCATCCCAGGAACCACGGCTTATCCCAACGTCCACCGACCTTGGCGCCGATGTCCCTCTCCGCCACCCAGTACCGGGGCATCGGAGCAACACCCTCGGCCTTTTCATCCTCGCTGAGATACCTGGTGGAACCGTCGGGTTCGTATGTGGCCCAGCGGGTGTCGAAGTGGTGAATCATCTTCGCTTCATAGAGGGGCATCATTCGAGCAAGCCCCCCCCCGACGATTTCTCGAATACGTTGCCGTTCAGTACCCATCCATCGGTTTCGAGTTCGTCGCGGGTGTGGAAGAGGTGCGAGTCGTTTGACATGTCGAACATCCGCATGAACTTGATGCCCCAGGGGTTTCCATCGGGATCGCCCTCGCGGATAAGAACCGGCACGCGCCGGTAGATCCCGAGGGTGATCTCCGCATCACGACGACTTCGGAACACCGGGCAGGTGCCGGTGTTCGGATTGAGCAGCGTGATCTCCTCCGGTGTGAGGGTGAACCGGGTTCCGGGGCGATCCAGGTCGGTGGGGTCGTGGGCGAAGAAGGCGAAGTCGGCCTCAGGTTCGCGAAGGTCCCTTCCTGTGAGGGTGAGCAGACAGAATTTGAAGCGGCTGTCCACGGCTTCGAAGAGTGGCTTGCGGTTCTCGAAGTCGTAGAGGCTGGCGATGGCTCCGTGTTCGACGAGGTCCTTGAAGAAGTACTGGGTGGTGGCGTCGGTGGCGATTCCGGTGGGCAGGATGACGCCGAGTCGGCCGGTGCCGCCGAGCAGGTCGCGGTCGGTTTCGGCGAACACCGCGTAGGTGTTGATGTCACCGCGTCCGGTCAGCGGGTAGCGCCCGGAGTTGCGCAGGAAGTGCGAGATGCCCTCGGCATTGCGCTTCTCCGCGACGAAGGCGTCGTGCAGGCCGGGGTTGGTGGTGGGCAACGCGGCGATGAGCCGTTTGCGCGCAGCCGCATTGGGCGCGCCGGCGATCTCAGGATCACGGGCAGCGAAGAATTCCTGCTCCTGGATCTTGACGCGTTCCCAGGGCGGGTTGCCGATCACCACCGAGAATCCGCCGGCCCAACCCGTGGCGGGGTTAAGGGTGGCTTCTCCAGCAGCCTCTGCCGGGAAGATGTGAGGGAATTCCACGTGCCAGTGGAAAAACCGGTAATCGGCCGTCAGCCGCTCCACCTCTGACCTCTGGTTTGCCGTTAGCTTATCCTCGCCATCGACAAGGGCGACAACCGTGCGCTGGGTGATGGCGACGGGCGCTCAATGTGCCTTGTGCCAGTCCTGATAAATCAACCTGCCAGCCCGGAACCTCCGTGGGGCTGTCTTGCAGCCAATCGAACAAGGCGCTGACAGGTAATGCTGCGCCTGTGGCTTGTTCGGTCAATGCCGCCAGTGAGTCAAAGCGCTGTTGTTGATGGCCTTGTTGCAAATGGGCGGCGCTTGCCGTCCAGTCCAACACGGCCAGGGTGGTGCCCAGCGGGGAGTACAAATGCAAGCTGCCCTGTTGCGC
>VERS01000684.1 GCA_018882545.1 Mycobacterium sp. | reverse complement strand
CCGGTCGGCTGCTGCCGGTCGCGATCGCCGGCATCGTGGGTGGGCTGACGTTGTTCTCCGGGCCGACGGGCATCGCCTCGATCGGCGCGCTGCTGGTCGCCGTCGGGCCGCTGCTGACCATCGTGCGCCGTCGCTCCCGGCGATCCGGACTGCTCCCGCTACTGGCGCCGCTGGCGGCGGCCGGCACGGTGACGTTGTTCGGAGTGTTCAGGGATCAGACCTTCGCCGCGGTAGCCCAGGCCAGCGCCCTGAAACGGGCGGTGGGGCCGAGCCTGACCTGGTTCGACGAACATATCCGCTACGCCAGGCTGTTCCTGACCACCCCGGACGGGGCGATCGCGCGCCGGTTCGCGGTGCTGATGCTGATCCTCGCGCTGGCGGTGGTCGTGGCGATCATGCTGCGCCGCGGACGCATCCCCGGTACCGCGGCCGGCCCGAGTCGACGCCTAGTCGGTGTCACCGTCATCTCCTTGCTGGCGTTGATGCTGACCCCGACCAAGTGGACCCACCATTTCGGGGTCTTCGCCGGGTTGGCCGGCGCACTCGGTGCACTGGCCGCCGTCGCGATGGCCCCCGGCGTGCTGGCCTCTCGGCGCAACCGGGCACTGCTGGCTGCGGCGGCGTTGTTCGTGACGGCGTTGTCCTTCGCCAGCGTCAACGGCTGGTGGTACGTCGCCGGGTTCGGGGTGCCATGGGCTGACCGGATGCCGGAGTTCCGACTCGGGTTCACCACGGTGCTGCTGGCAACGTCAGTTGTCGCGTTGTTGGTCGCCGCCTGGTACCAGTTCTCCGGCCGCGACCACGGCAACCCGCCGAGGGGATGGTTGGGGTGGTTGGCCGGTTCCCCGCTGGCGGTCCTGGCCTGGCTGCTGGTGGTCTTCGAGGTCGCCTCGCTGACCATCGGCATGATCAACCAGTACCCGGCCTTCTCGGTCGGCCGGTCGAACCTGCAGGCGCTGACCGGCAAAAACTGCGGGCTGGCCGACGACGTCCTCGTCGAGTCCGGTCCGGGGATGCTGCGCCCGGCCGGTGGCTCGGTGAGCGCAGAAGGCTTCACCGCCAACGGGATTGCGCCGACCATAGCCGCCCGACCGGTCACCGAGCCACCGGCGGGCGGCAACACCCTCGGCGAAGATCCCGGCGAAGATCCCGGCCAAGATCCCGCAGATGATGCAACCGCCGAGGCGTTCGGCGTCACACTCCCCTTCGGACTTGATCCGGCCACTCCGGTGCTGGGCAGTTGGCGGGCCGGGGTGCAGCAGACCGCCCGGCTGCGCACGGGGTGGTACCGGCTGCCGGACCCTCGGACCGAACCGCTGGTGGTGGTCTCGGCCGCGGGCCGGTTCGCACCGGACTCGGTCGCCGTGGAGTGGGCCACCGAGCAGCAGGCCGCTGCGGGGACGGCGGGCGGTTCGCTGCCGCTGGTCGATATCGGCCCGGCCCCCGGGTGGCGCAACCTGCGGGCACCGCTGGCCGCGGTGCCGGCGGAGGCCACCCTGGTCCGGGTGGTCGCCGTCGACGACGACCTGGCGCCGGCACGTTGGATCGCCGTCACCGGCCCGCGCGTCCCGGCGCTTCGGACACTGCAGCAGGAGGTCGGCAGTCAGGACCCGGTACTGCTGGACTGGCTGGTGGGTCTGGCCTTCCCCTGTCAGCGGCCGTTCGGACACGCCTACGGGGTGACCGAGGTACCCAGGTGGCGGATTCTGCCCGGGCAGTTCGACACCGAGGCCAACTCCCCGGTGATGGACAACATCGGCGGTGGCCCGCTGGGGATCACCGAACTGCTGTTCCGCGCCGCCACCGTTCCCACCTACCTGCGCGACGACTGGTCGCGGGACTGGGGGGCGCTGCAGCGGCTGACCC
>VERS01000683.1 GCA_018882545.1 Mycobacterium sp. | reverse complement strand
CTTGATTCCGACCCGGGCCAGTCCACCCCGGACGGCCTCGGCGTCGATCACCCCGTCGGCGGCCGGGCCTAGCGCGTCGTCCGGCAGGAAGGCCGGGATGTTCCGGTTGACGATCACGCTGCCGACCGGCAGGTCGAGGCCCTTCAGCTCCTCGACGGCTTCGATGGTCTCCTGGATCGGCAGAGCCTCCAGCAGTGTGACCAGATGGATGGCGGTCTGCTCGGAATGCAGCAGGCGCACCACACTTTCGGACTGGCCGTGCACCGGCCCACCCTTGGCGATATCGGACAGTGCCCTGGTCACGTCCAGGAAGCGGGAGATCCGACCGGTGGGCGGCGAGTCGACGACGATGGCGTCGTACGCCGGCCGCTTGTCGGCGTCCAGTCGCACCGCCGCTTCCTTGATCTTGCCGGTCAGCAGGACGTCGCGCAGCCCCGGGGCGATCGTCGTGGCGAATTCGATGGCACCCACCCGGCGCATCGCCCGGCCGGCCAGACCGAGGTTGTAGAACATCTCCAGGTATTCCAGGAACGCGGCCTCCAGGTCGACCGCCAGCGCGTTCACATGCCCGCCGGCGTCGGCGGTTGCGACCTTGACCTCCTGGTAGGGCAGCGGCGGAACATCGAAGAGTTGGGCGATGCCCTGCCGTCCCTCGACCTCCACCAGCAGCACCCGCCGTCCGCCGGCGGCCAACGTCAGCGCCAGCGCGGCAGCCACCGTGGTCTTACCGGTTCCGCCCTTCCCGGTGACGAAGTGCAGCCGGGCGCGGGTCAGCCGGTCCGGCCAGCCGACCGCGCTGTGCTCGCTCGACTTGGTCGCCACTCCTGCATGGTAGCCAAGTGGTGTGCGACGCCCCCGTGGCCGAGCGCCGCGAGACGTATCGGCGGTGCGGGAATCCGGGGAGGTTAGGCTTCGACCATGAGCCAACCGACCACATGGGAGTACGCGACGGTGCCGCTGCTGACTCATGCGACCAAGCAGATTCTCGACCAGTGGGGCGCCGACGGCTGGGAGCTTGTCTCGGTGCTGCATGGGCCGACCGGAGAGCAACACGTCGCCTACCTCAAGCGGCCCAAGTGAGCGTCGCCGCCAGGCTCGCCGAGTTGGGCATCACGTTGCCGGCGGTGGCCACCCCGCTGGCGGCCTACGTCCCGGCGGTCCGTACCGGGAACCTGGTCTACACCTCCGGTCAGCTGCCGCTGGAGGAGGGCAAGCCCACGCATTCGGGCAAGGTCGGCGCCGAGGTCAGTCCCGAGGACGCCAAGGCGGCCGCGCGCACCTGCGCGCTCAACGGTCTGGCGGCGATCGACGCGCTGGTCGGTCTGGGCTCGGTGATCCGGGTGGTCAAGGTCGTCGGCTTCGTTTCCTCGGCTCCCGGGTTCACCGGACAGCCGGGCGTGGTCAACGGCGCCTCGGAACTGCTGGGTGCGGTGTTCGGCGAGGCCGGGGCGCACGCCCGCTCGGCGGTCGGAGTGGCCGTCCTGCCTCTGGACGCCCCGGTGGAAGTCGAGTTGATCGTCGAGGTCGCGTGACCCTCGGGTGAGCCACCCGGCCTACGGCACGCTGCGACCGGTGACCGCATCGGCCTCGGTGCTGCTGTGCCACAACCCCGGCCCGCTGACGTTGGAGGGCACCAACACCTGGGTGCTCCGTGCGCCCGGCAGCCCCGAGGCGGTCGTCGTCGACCCGGGCCCCGACGACGCGCAGCACATCGGGCGGCTGGCTTCGGTAGGTCGCATCGCGCTGGTGTTGATCAGCCATCGGCACGGCGACCACACCGACGGGATCGACGGCCTGGTCGCGGCCACCGGAGCCACCGTGCGATCGGTCGGCAGCGGATTTCTGCGCGGCCGCGGCGGTTATCTCC
>VERS01000682.1 GCA_018882545.1 Mycobacterium sp. | reverse complement strand
ACGCGGGCCTTACCTGCCACTACATCTCCATCTCTAGAGGCGACAGCGGTGGGTAGGCCGCGCCTCGGGTTTAGCTATGACGCATGGTCATCGGGACTTCACGGTGTGCTCATGTTCTTCGCTACCTGTTCTCTCCCGGGTGGGGCGAGCCTTGCGAAATGCTCGTCCACCGCGGCTGTGTCCGGTGTACCGGCGATGCGCAACGCTCGACCGAAAGCCCGCCGCCGGATCGCTGCCGATAGGCAACGGTCGTCGGGGTGCAGCCAGGCGCCCCGGCCCGGATGCGTGCCCGCGGTGTCAACGGCGACGGCGTACTGACCGTTCCCCATCGACACGGCCACCATCCGGAGCAGTCCGACGGCCAACTCTCGCTTCCGGCAGCCGATGCACGTCCGCACCGGGGCGGCAGGTGCGTCAGCGGCCGGAATCTCGCGCTGGATCACAGGTCAGTCTACGTCACCGTGGCGCGGTCGCGAACCAGCCTCGGCTCAGGCGGGCGCAGGGCTGTCCGTGGCGGCGTCACTGCGGATGTCGATCCGCCAACCGGTCAGCCGGGCGGCCAACCGGGCGTTCTGGCCCTCCTTGCCGATCGCCAGCGACAGCTGGAAGTCCGGCACGATCACCCGGGCCGCCCGGGTAGTGGCGTCGACCACCTGCACCGATACCACCTTGGCCGGGGACAGGGCGTTGGCGACGAACCTCGCCGGGTCCTCGTCATAGTCGATGATGTCGATTTTCTCACCGGACAGCTCGCTCATCACGTTGCGCACCCGCTGGCCCATCGGCCCGATGCAGGCGCCTTTGGCGTTCAGGCCGGCCACCTTGGAGCGCACCGCGATCTTGGAGCGGTGGCCGGCCTCCCGGGCGACCGCGGCGATCTCCACCGAACCCTCGTTGATCTCGGGCACCTCCAGCGAGAACAGCTTGCGAACCAGATTCGGGTGGGTGCGGGAGAGTTCGATACGCGGTTCGCGCATTCCTCGGGTGACCCCGACCACGTAGCAGCGCAGCCGGTCACCGTGCTCGTAGCGCTCCCCCGGCACCTGCTCGGCGGGTCGGATCATGCCGTCGGAGCCCTTGGTCTCGCTGCCCAGTCGCACCACCACGTTGCCGCGGGCGTTTTCCCGGGCGTCGCGCTGGACCACACCGGCGACGATGTCGCCCTCCCGGGCGGAGAACTCCCCGAATACCCGTTCATTCTCCGCGTCCCGGAACCGCTGCAGCATGACCTGACGGGCCGTGGTGGCCGCCACCCGGCCGAACCCCTCGGGGGTGTCATCCCATTCGCTGATGGTGTTGCCGTCCTCGTCGGTCTCCCGCGCGATCACCTGGACCAGACCGCTCTTGCGGTCGATGTCGATGCGGGCGTCGGGTTGGTGGCCTTCGGTGTGCCGGTAGGCGGTCAGCAGGGCCGACTTGATGGTGTCGAGCAGCTCATCGACCGAGATGCCGCGGTCGACCTCGATCGCGTGCAGAGCTGCCATATCGATGTTCACGCACCGGCCTCCTTCGGACGAGCGCCGCCGACCAGTTCGAGCTCCTGGGCACTGGGCGCTGAGAATTCCACTTGGACAACGGCGTTGCGGATGTCAGCCAACGGCAGTCGGCGGACCTCCCAGTCCCGGCCGCGGCGCACCACAATTTCGGCGACGCCGTCGCTGATGGCGCCCAGCCGGCCGGCCAGGGCGGTGCCGTCCTGCAACGACACCTGGACCCGGCGGCCCCGGGCCCGGCGGAAATGCTTCTCCTCGGTCAGCGGCCGGTCCACCCCCGGGGAGCTGACCTCCAGCAGATAGGCGGTCTGGCCGGTGTCGACGGTGTCCAGCAGCGCAGCGGCGCGACGGGACAGTTCCGACACCGCGTCCAGGTC
>VERS01000681.1 GCA_018882545.1 Mycobacterium sp. | reverse complement strand
GTACTTGGGGGACCACCCGGAAAGGTCGACGTAACAGTTCGCCTTGTGCGAGGCGATCGCGATCTGGGAGTCGACCCAGGGAACCGCTGGATGAGCCATCACGATCGTCAGATCCGGGAAATCCGCGGCGACGTCGTCGAGCAGCATCGGATCGGAGTAACGCAACTTGATCCCGTGTCCACCGGGCAGTGCCGAGCCCAAACCGGTCTGGCCGGTGTGGAACAACGCCGGCACGCCCGCGGCCGCGACCGCCTCGTAGATCGGGTAGAACCGCCTGTCGTTGGGCTCGAAGCCCTGCAGGCTCGGATGGAATTTGAAGCCCAGGACCCCGTAGTCGGCGACCAGTTCGTCGACCCTGCGCACCGCGGCCGTCCCGGCCCACGGGTCCACCGACCCGAACGGGATCAGCACGTCGCTGTTGCGGGCCGCTCCCTCGATCAGTTCCTCGACGGAGTTCGACGGGTGTCCGGAGGCCGTTTGGGCGTCGATGGTGAACACCACCGCCGCGGTGTTGTGCGCGCGGTAGTGCTCGGCCAGGTCGTCCACCCCGGTGAAGTGGTCGGGCCCGAGTTTGAAGTAACGCCCGGTGGCCTCGGCCAGGACCGGGTCGTAGGCGCAGTGCCCGGCGGAGTCGATCTCGACGTGGGTGTGGATGTCGATGGCCTCGACCGCGTCGACATCGACGCGGCACTGGTATCGGCGTGGCGGGCTCACGGGGCGAAGACCGCCACGAAGTTGTCCAGCGACGCCCGGATGTCGCCGCGCAGGGCGGCGGCCACGACCATACCGATCGGCCCGAACAGGGCCGGTCCACCGAGGTGGATGTCCATCGAGACGGTCGAAGCCGACCCGTCCTGGGCGGCGGTGCTGGGCCGAACCCGGGCGATCAGCTTGACCTTGACCCCGCCGGTACCGACGCCGTCAAGGGTCATGGCCTCCGGGGGCCTGAAGTTGACCACCGTCCACCGGATCCGGCTGGTCATGCCTTTGACCTCGACAATGGACTCCACAACGGAGCCCTTGTCGAGGTCTTCCGGCAGCTTGGACCGCCAGACCCGGTGGATGGTGAGCCACTCCCTGTACCGGGAAAGTTCAGCGGCGTGTTGCCACGCCTCCTGCGGTGATAGCGGAACGTCTACGGAGACCGCGACCTTCGCCATCGGCTCTTACTGGCCGTCGACCTTGTCGACGACCTCGGTGGCGGCATCCTTGACCGTGTCGGCGGCCTCCCGCGCACCACCGGCGAGGTTCTCGGCGGCGCCGGTGACGGCCTCCTTGGCGTCGCCGACCTTGTCGACCACGACGTCCTTGGCGTTGGCGGCTACGTCCTGCACCTTGTCGACGGTCTCGCCGACAGCTTCCTTGGCCTTGTCGGCGAGGTTCTCCGCGGCTTCCTTGGCGTCGCCGAGCGCTTCCTTGGCCTTGTCGAATAACGACATGTGAATTCACCCTTTCGCTGGTGCTGTGGTTGGAGCGGTCGACGCCCGGGTTGCCGGGCGACGTCCCCGCGCCAATTTACGCAGCCTAGTCGGTGGTCCGCCACAGCCGACGCGGTTCTCCCAATACCCGGCCCTGGATCCACCAGGACAGTTCGATCAACGCCGCCGCGATCAAGCCGATGAGGATCGCCGGGGTGGTGACCGCCTCGTTGGAGGGATCCAGCATGAACTTCTCCCGGGCTATCGGAAGGCTGAAGATCACCAGGTAGCCGACCGCGGATGCGGCCACCAGGGCGATCCGCCACAACTGGTAGGGCCGGGCCACCACGGCGAGCACCCAGATGGATCCGATCAGCAGGGTGATCAACGCCGCCGTCGAAGCCTGGGTCTGCTGGACCTCGCTGCCGTCCCGCCCCGGGTAGGCCAGCACGTAGG
>VERS01000067.1 GCA_018882545.1 Mycobacterium sp. | reverse complement strand
GTGTTAAGCACGCCGCCAGCGTTCGTCCTGAGCCAGAATCAAACTCTCCAAACAAAAACACCCTCCCCTTTAAAAAAGGGAACCAAAAAGGCACCGGGCAATTTTCGAATCAGAACAAGCCTGACCAAGCAACCAGAAAAAACTGGCCAAAAAACGTCACACCCCAACACGGGGACGCCAGAGTGCGACAACAACAAACAACAAACAAAAACCACCAAACACACTATTGAGTTCTCAAACAACACACCTTTGTTGGCCCGCAAGCAGGGCAACCCTGCCAGCCTATGTCATCGGACCGGATCCGGTCAAACCCGGACCAAAGGCCGTGGTTTACAGGCGGTCGAAGCAACATCCGGGTGACCGGTGCCCATGGCGTAACGCTCAGTGGACCCGTTCTATTTCCGCGCCCAAACCGGAGAGGTTCTCGACGAAGAGCGGATAGCCGCGGTCGATGTGGAAGACGTCGTGGACCTCGGTCTCTCCGTCAGCGACCAGGCCAGCCAAAACCAGGCCGGCCCCGGCACGGATATCCGAGGACCAGACCGGAGCACTGGACAGTTGCGGGATACCCCGCACCACCGCATGGTGGCCGTCCGTGCGGGCATCGGCGCCCAGACGGATCATCTCCTCGACGAACCGGAAACGCGCCTCGAAAACGTTCTCGGTGATCATCGAGGTTCCGTCGGCGACAGCCGCCAACGCGATGGCCATCGGCTGCAGATCCGTCGGGAAGCCGGGGAACGGCAGGGTCGCCACATTGCAGGCCTTGGGCCGCTCGTACTGCGCCACCCGAAATCCGTTGTCGTGTTGGGTGACGGTGGCCCCGGCGTCGTGCAGTTTGTGCAGCACCAGTTGCAGGTGAGCGGGATCCACGCCGGTGACCGAGATGTCACCGCGTGTCATGGCCGCAGCGATCCCCCAGGTGGCGGCGACGATCCGATCGCCGATGACCCGGTGCTCGGTCGGGTGCAGACTGTCCACGCCGGTGATGGTCAGCGTCGAGGTGCCGGCACCCTCGATCAGCGCACCCATCTGGATGAGCATCTCGCACAAGTCCACCACGTCGGGCTCACGGGCGGCATTGTGGATGGTCGTCACACCCTCGGCGAGCACGGCTGCCATCAGGATGTTCTCGGTGGCGCCAACCGAGGGGAACTCCAGTTGGATCTCAGCGCCCCGCAGGCGTTCGGCGGAGGCCACGACACAGCCGTGTTCGATGCTGCAGTCCGCCCCGAGTTGACGCAGACCGGACTGGTGCATGTCCAGCGGTCGCGACCCGATCGCATCCCCGCCGGGCAAAGCCACCCGCGCCCGTCTGCAGCGGCCGACGAGCGGGCCGAGCACACACACCGAGGCCCGGAACTGGCGGACCGCGGCGAAATCGGCTTCGTACTTGGGTTCGTCGGGCGAGGTGATCCTGACCACCGATCCGTCCAACTCGACATTGGCCCCCAGGCCGCGCAACACCTCGGCCATCAGTGGTACGTCCAGGATGTCCGGACAGTTGGTGATCGTGGTGGTCCCCTCGGCCAGCAAGCTGGCCGCCATGAGCTTCAATACACTGTTCTTGGCCCCAGTGACAGCCACTTCACCTGCCAATCGGTTCCCGCCGGTCACCAGGAAGCGCTCGCCCACGGCCATGAGTTTAGATCAGCCGCGGCACGGTTCTGCGCTCGCGGGCCGGTACGGTTTGGATCATGGCAGTGCACCTGACCCGCATTTATACGAGGACCGGCGACGACGGCACCTCCAGCCTGAGCGACTTCTCCCGGGTCGAGAAGAGTGACCCGCGGCTGATCGCCTACGCCGACTGCGACGAGGCCAACGCCGCCATCGGCGTCGCGGTCGCCCTCGGTCGACCCGACGACGCACTGCGCACCGTGCTGAACCGGGTTCAAAACGATCTCTTCGACGCCGGGGCGGATCTGTCCACCCCGATCGTCGTCGATCCCGAATACCCGCCGTTGCGCATCACCGAGGACTACATTGCGCGGCTTGAGAAATGGTGCGACGAGTACAACGAGCCACTGCCGGCGCTCAACTCGTTCATTCTGCCGGGCGGTACCGCGCTGTCGGCGCTGCTGCACGTCGCGCGGACCGTCACCCGGCGGGCCGAGCGTTCGGCGTGGATCGCGGTGAAGGCGCACTCGCAGACGGTGAGCCCACTACCGGCCAGGTATCTCAACCGCTTGTCGGACCTGTTGTTCATCCTGAGCCGGGTGGCCAACCCGGACGGTGACGTGCTGTGGAAGCCCGGCGGCGAACGCGAGAAACCCTCCGGCGCTTGATTCTTGGCCTGATGCCCGTCAGACGATCGGCCGGCGCGCACGCGGCGAGGGCCGCGACTCGAGCCAGGACAGGAACGCGGTCAGTGCGCCGCGGTCCAGGGCCATCTCATACCCGCGCTGCTGACCGCCGCTGGCATCCTGGAGTTCGAGCACGGCGATCTCGTCGGACATGATGTCGAACTCATCGCCACGGGGAGGCCGGCGCGACATGATCTCCAGGCCCCGGCGGCTGAGCCTGCGGTCCGGCCACAGCCGAAGACTGGACAGCCGGTAGAACCTCGCTTCGTCACCGCGATACCGGATCACCCCGTGACGCCAGCCGTGCCCGCCGACCGCCGGGGTGTCCCGCAGAATGGCGGGGGTTCCACCCTGACCCAATTTCCAGAGCCGAAAGCCGAGCGCCAGAAGCGATAACAGTAGAACACCGACGAGCGCGGCCATGATGGTCATCGACGCGCTCATCGGCATGTCAGTCCAGTTGGCCGAGCGCCCGTAGCTTCGACCTGCCGCGAGCTGCGATGGCCGGATCGTCGGAGGCGGCCTCGGCTTTGGCCTCTTCGGCGTCGATCTCAGAGGAGAACTCCGCAGATTCGGCCAAGATCGTCACACCGGCTTCGGTCACCGACAGGAAACCGCCGTTGACGGCGATGCGCAGGGCATCCTCACCCTCGCGCTCAACCCGAACCATCGCGTCGTCGACGAGTTGCGCAACCAGGGGGATGTGGTTGGGCAGTATGCCGATCTCGCCGGAGGTTGTCCGGGTGAACACGAACGTCGCCTTACCCGACCAGATCTGGCGTTCAACGGAGACGATTGCGACGTCCAAATCGGCCATCTCACATCACCTTTCGATCGCTGCGCTAGGAGATCCGCTGGGAGATCAGAGCGAGACGCCGAAGGTCTCGGCCTTCTTCGCCAGATCGTCCAGACCGCCGATCAGGAAGAACGCCTGCTCGGGCACGTGATCGAAGTCGCCCTTGGCCAGCCGGTCGAAGGCCTCGACGGTCTCCTTCACAGGGACCGTCGAACCAGGCTGGCCGGTGAACTGCTCGGCGGCCATCATGTTCTGGCTCAGGAAGCGCTCGATACGCCGGGCCCTGTTGACCAGTTGCTTGTCCTCCTCGGAGAGCTCGTCGATTCCGAGGATCGCGATGATGTCCTGAAGGTCCTTGTAGCGCTGCAGGATACGGATGACCTCCTGTGCCACCCGGTAGTGCTCGTCGCCCACCACTCCGGGGTCGAGGATCGTCGAGCTGGAGGCCAGCGGGTCCACCGCCGGGAAGATGCCCTTGGAGAACACCGTGCGGGACAGCTCGGTTGTCGCGTCGAGGTGGGCGAAGGTGGTGGCAGGGGCAGGGTCGGTGTAGTCGTCGGCCGGCACGTAGACGGCCTGCATAGAGGTGATCGACTTACCGCGGGTCGAGGTGATGCGCTCCTGCAGCTCACCCATCTCGTCGGCCAGGGTCGGCTGGTAACCCACCGCCGAGGGCATGCGGCCCAGCAGCGTCGACACCTCGGAGCCGGCCTGGGTGAACCGGAAGATGTTGTCGATGAACAGCAGCACATCCTGGCCCCGCTCGTCGCGGAAGTACTCGGCCATGGTCAGCGCCGACAGCGCCACCCGCATGCGGGTGCCCGGCGGCTCGTCCATCTGGCCGAAGACCAGCGCGGTGTCCTTGAGCACGTTGGCGCCGGCCAGTTCCACCCACAGGTCGTTGCCCTCGCGCGTGCGCTCGCCGACTCCGGCGAACACCGACGTGCCGCCGAAGTTTCGGGCGATGCGGTTGATCATCTCCTGGATGAGCACGGTCTTGCCCACCCCGGCACCGCCGAACAGGGCGATCTTCCCGCCACGCACGTACGGGGTGAGCAGGTCGACGACCTTCAGACCGGTCTCCAACATCTCGGTACGCGGTTCGAGTTGGTCGAAGGCCGGCGGACGGCGATGGATCGACCAGTGCTCGAAGTCCTTGCCGTACCCGGGCTCATCCAGGCACTGGCCGAGTGCGTTGAAGACATGACCCTTGACACCGTCGCCGACCGGCACCGAGATCGAGGAACCGGTGTCGGTGACCTCGACACCGCGCACCAACCCGTCGGTGGGCTGCATGGAGATGCAGCGCACCAGGTTCTCACCCAGGTGCTGGGCGACCTCGAGGGTCAGCGTCTTGGCCAGCGAACCGAAAGAGATCTCGGCGTGCAGGGCGTTGAACAGTTCCGGTACCGACCCGCGGGGGAACTCGACGTCGACGACCGGGCCGGTGACCCGCACCACCCGACCGACGGCCTCCTTGCTGGTACTGGCACCGCTACTGCTGTAGCCGCCGGCGTCACTGGTGCTGGTGACATAGCTGTCGGCCTCACTGCTGGTGACGTAGCTGCCGCTGTCACCGCTGTCGCTGGCGTAGATGACGGTGGTCTCGGTCATTTCTTCTTCACTTCCTAACCGGGGTCTATTTCGCTGCGTCGGCCAGAGCGTTTGCGCCGCCTACGATTTCACTGATTTCCTGGGTGATCTTGGCCTGCCGTTCGCGGTTGGCCATCAGGGTGAGGATTTTGATCAGGTCGTCGGCGTTGTCCGACGCCGACTTCATGGCACGGCGTCGCGAGGCCGACTCCGAGGCCGCCGCTTCCAGCAGTGCCGAGAAGATCCGGGTGGCCACATAGCGGGGCAGCAGCGACGCGAACAACGTGTCGGCGCCGGGTTCGAAGGAGAACAGGGTGTGCGGACCGGTGTCCTCCTCGACGTACTCCACCTCCATCGGCGCGATCCGGCGGGCCTCGGCGACCTGGGAGAGCATCGACCGAAACTCGGTGAAGACGATATGCAGTTCGTCAACGCCGAGCACACCGTCATCGCCGGGAGTGTCGCCCTCGTCGTCGGCGCCGGCCAAAAAGGCGGTGACCATGGCGTTGGCGATCTCCTGGGCCTGCGTGTAGGTGGGTTTCTCGGAGAAGCCGATCCAGGAGTCGGTGACCGTCCAGTTGCGGAAGGTGAAGTAGCTCAGGGCTTTGCGGCCCACGACGTAGAGGACCGGTTGCTTGCCCTCCTCGCGCAGCAGCGCCATCAGCTCCTCGGCACGCCGCAGCAGGTTGGCGTTGTAGGCGCCACACAGTCCGCGATCGGAGGACACCACCAGAACCGCGGCTCGCCGGGGGTTCGCGCGAGCCACCAGCAACGGGTGGTCCAGCGCGGACTCGGCAGCCAGTTCGGTGAGCATGTTGGTGATCTCCGCCGAGTATGGCCGGGCTGCCTCCACTCGGGCCTGTGCCTTGGCGATGCGCGAGGTGGCGATCAACTCCTGAGCCTTGGTGATCTTCTTGATCGACCCGGCAGACTTGATGCGGCCGCGCAGTTCGCGGAGCGTGGCGGCCATTACTTCTTCTTCGGGGCGGGCTTGCGGACCTTGACGGCTTCCTTCTCCACATCGGCCTCGTCCATCGCGGCGACATGCGCGTCGGGGACCACCGAGCTGCCGTCGGTGGTGGCGAATCCGCGCTTGAAGTCGGCGACCGCCTCAGTGAGCGCCACCTCGGTGTCCTCGGTGAGCTTCTGGGAGGTCTTGATATCGCTCAGAACACCGGCGTTCGAAGCCCGCAGGTGCTCGAGGAACTCCGACTCGAAGCGGGAGACGTCGGCGACCGGTACCGAGTCGAGGTGTCCCTTGGTGCCGAGGAAGATGGCCACCACCTGGTCTTCGACCGCCATCGGGGTGTATTGCGGCTGCTTGAGCAGTTCCACCAGCCGCGCGCCACGCTCCAGCTGCGCCTTGGAGGCCTCGTCGAGGTCGGAGGCGAAGGCCGCGAAGGACTCCAGTTCGCGGTACTGGGACAGATCCAGGCGCAGCGAGCCGGCCACCTCCTTCATCGCCTTGATCTGGGCGGCGCCGCCGACGCGGGACACCGAGACGCCGACATTGATGGCCGGGCGCACGCCCTGGTTGAACAGGTCGGTCTCCAGGAAGCACTGGCCGTCGGTGATCGAGATGACGTTTGTCGGGATGTAGGCCGAGATGTCGTTGGCCTTCGTCTCGATGATCGGCAGGCCGGTCATCGAGCCGCCGCCGAGTTCGTCGGAGAGTTTCGCGCAGCGCTCCAACAGCCGCGAGTGCAGATAGAACACGTCGCCGGGGTAGGCCTCGCGGCCAGGCGGGCGGCGCAGCAGCAGCGAGATCGCCCGGTAGGCCTCGGCTTGTTTGGTCAGGTCGTCGAACACGATCAGCACATGCTTGCCGTCGTACATCCAGTGCTGGGCGATGGCCGAACCGGTGTAGGGCGCAAGCCATTTGAAGCCCGGGGAATCCGATGCCGGGGCGGCGACGATGGTGGTGTAGTCCATCGCACCGCCCTCCTCCAGCGCGCGGCGCACGCTGGCGATGGTGGTGCCCTTCTGGCCGACGGCGACGTAGACGCAGCGGACCTGCTTCTTCGGGTCGCCGGTCTCCCAGTTCTCCCGCTGGTTGAGGATGGTGTCCACACAGACCGCGGTCTTGCCGGTCTTGCGGTCGCCGATGATCAGCTGGCGCTGGCCGCGCCCGATCGGGGTCATAGCGTCGATGGCCTTGATGCCGGTCTGCAGGGGCTCGCTGACGCCCTTGCGCTGAACCACAGTGGGAGCCTGCAATTCAAGGGCGCGGCGGGTGGTGGTGGTGATGTCGCCGCGGCCGTCGATGGGCTGACCCAGCGGGTTGACCACCCGGCCGAGGAACTCATCACCCACCGGGACCGAGAGGACTTCGCCGGTGCGTCGAACCTGCTGGCCCTCTTCGATCTTGTCCGACTCGCCGAGGATGACCGCGCCGATGCTGTGCTCGTCGAGGTTGAGCGCCACCCCGAGCACACCGCCGGAGAACTCCAACAGTTCCTGGGTCATCACCGAGGGCAGACCCTCGACGTGGGCGATGCCGTCACCGGTGTCGATGACGCTGCCTACCTCCTCACGCCCGGTACCGGCCTCGAAGCTCGAAACGTAGCTCTCGATGGCGCCCTGAATGTCGTGTGCGGAGATTGTCAACTCTGCCATGGCTTTTCGTCTTCCTGCCTCGTGGTGATCGAGTGTCTTGGGTCGGTATGGGGTGCTAGTCGGGCAGCTTCGTCGCCGCAGCGGCAAGCCGGGATGACAGTGTTCCGTCGATGACCTCGTCGCCGACGGCGACTGACAGGCCGCCGAGCAGTCCGGGATCGATGGTGAGTTGGACCGAGACCGGGTTGTGGTAGATCCGGGTCAGGATCTCGGTCAGCCGGCGGCGCTGAGTGTCGCTCAAATCGGCCGCGGCGCTGACCTGTGCGACGAGTTCCCCACGCCGGGCCACCGCCAGTTCGGCCAGATCGTGCACTGCTTCGTCGGCCCGTTCGCCGTCGAGCAGCTCGACCGTGTGGGTGAGCAAAGCGGCCGCGGTCTGGTTGGCGCCGGTAGCCCTGTCGAGCACCCCGCGCAGCAGCGCGACCCGGTCAGCGGGCGGCTTGGCGTAGTCACCGAGCAGCGTGGTCAGTTGCGGCTCGGAATCGAGGATCCGGCCGAACCGGAACAACTGCTCGGCCACCTCGTCGGCCTGGTACTCCCGTTCGGCCCTCGTCAGCAGGCACAACCGCGAGACGTGCTGGAGGGCGCCCACGAAGTCCTCGGTCTTGGACCAACGCACCGACACCGCGGTGTCGAGCAGGTCCAGCGTGGTCGCGCCGACCTGACCGCCGAGAACTCGTTGCAGCAGCTGCTTCTTCGCGTCGGTCGCCCCAGTCGCCTCCGCGAGGTGACGGACCAGGATCGGCTCCCGCAGCAGCAGCTTGTCCACCGCGACCAACTCGTCGGCGACCCTGGAC
>VERS01000680.1 GCA_018882545.1 Mycobacterium sp. | reverse complement strand
GTCCCGGTAGGTCAGCAGCAGATCGAGCGCCTCGAGCATCGAGGACTTACCGATCTCGTTGGGACCGCACACCACCACCACGCCCTGGTCGGGAAAGTCGATCCGCCGGTCAGCCACACCGCGGAAGTTGGTGAGCCGCAGGCGATGGAGGATCATGCCGCGCTCCCCTCTTTGAGCCTCAGGAGCAACGCCAACGCGCCGCGCGCAGCAGCGGCATCGGCCCCGTCGGAGCGGGCGGTGTCGACGAGTTCGGCGACCGCATCGGCGGCGAACCCGCCGATGCCCAGGTCGTCGAACTCCTCGTCGGCGGGCATCACCGCCAGGGCGGTGTGCCGGTCCCAGGAGCCGAGGGCGGCGAGTCGGCGGGCGTGCCGGTCGATGCAGGTGTCCAGCGCCGCGCGGTCGGTGACGCTCAGCGCGCCGATCAAGCCGAGTTTGACCACGGTGCGGTCCTTATCGGGCAACTGGTCGAGGTTGACGTCGAGGTCGGCGATATCGCGGCTGTTGTTGACCTCGCGGCGCAGAGCCAGGAACCGCCAGGTGCCGACCTTGCGGGACTCGACGCCGACCGGATGACCCGGGTCCTCGAGGTCAATGTCGATCACCAGCACGTGCCCGGAATCAGCCTCCTTGTGGTCGTAGTTGGTGACCTCGGGGGACCCGGAGTACCAGACCCGGCCACTGGCGCCGACGCCTGTTCGGGAATGTCGGTCGCCCAGGGCGACATAGTGCAAGGCGGATCGGTCCAGGGCGGCGTTGAGTCCGGCCATCGCGATCCGCGCCGGGTTGTCGCGGTCAGGGTCGAGGGAGTCGACGGCCCCGTGCGCGAGCAGGATCCGCGCGGTGCCGTCAGCGGGCAGATCCGCCAGAACCTCGGCGGTCAGATCGGCGGTGGGTTTCTTGGACCGCCACGGCGCGGCCACGATCTGCAGGCCGGGACGCACCTCCCACACCCCAGCCCGGTCGAGCACCGTCACCGTGTCCGGACACTCCGCGGTGAACAGCGCGCTGGTGTACACCGACGCGGCGTCCAGCGGATCGTGGTTGCCGGGCAGCAGGTAGACCGGCACCTCGATGGCCCGCATAGCGTCCAACGCCTGGCTGATCACCCGCGGCGCCAACTGGTTGGCGTCGAAGACGTCGCCGGCGACCACGACGAACTCCGCGCCGGTCTCGCGGGCCAGCGCGCCGATGGCCACGATGGCGTCACGGCGGGCGGCGGAGTAGCGGGCCTGGGCGTCCCCCTCCAGGAAGTGGCGCGTCATACCCAGCTGCCAGTCCGCGGTGTGCAGGAACTTCATACCCCGGCGATCCTTCCCTGCGGTGGCCGATTGCTGTCGGCGCGAGTGTATGACCGCAGTCCGACAAGTCCGGGGACCTAACCCGGCATGTGCCTTAACCTGGGACGAATGAGGACACTGGTGCTGATGCGACACGCTAAGTCGGACTATCCGGCCGGCGTCGCCGACCATGAGCGGCCGCTGGCCGCCCGCGGTATCCGGGAGGCCGGATTGGCCGGCCGGTGGTTGGCGGTCAATGCCCCGCTCATCGACGCGGTGCTGTGCTCCTCGGCGGTCCGCACCCGACAAACCCTGGAACAGACCGGGGTACAAGCGCCGGTGAGCTACCTGGATCGCCTCTACGGGGCGAGTCCGGGCGACGTGATCGACGAGATCAACAAGGTGGGCGACGACGTCGCCACCCTGCTGGTGGTCGGGCATGAACCCACCACCAGCCACCTCGCACTCGGACTGGCCGGCCCCGGCAGCGACCGCGGGGCCGCCGAACAGCTGGCCCGCAAGTATCCGACGTCAGCGATCGCCGTGTTGCAGCTGCCCGGGCCGTGGACCGGGCTGCAACTCAGCGGCGCGGAGT
>VERS01000679.1 GCA_018882545.1 Mycobacterium sp. | reverse complement strand
GCCCGGCACCACCCCGCCGGTGTGGACCGGTTCGCCGGCGCCGCCAGGGATGGGTGCCCACCACGGCGGCACTCCGCACGGCGCGATGGGGCCAACTGCCCCGGGTCCGGCCGACATCCTGACCGCCCAGATCAACGGTCCCGACGGCAGCCAGGTGGCGGCGGCCACCATCGAGTTCCACGGCGACGACGAGTTCGCCACCGTGACCGTGCAGACCGTCACCCCGGGCATACTCACTCCCGGCTACCACGGTCTGCACATCCACGACGTGGGCAAGTGCGAGGTCAACTCGGTGGCTCCGGCGGGCGGTGCCCCGGGTGACTTCCTCTCGGCCGGTGGCCATTTCAACGGCGGCGGAGAGGGTGGGCACCCCAATCACGCCGGCGATCTGGCCTCGTTGCAGGTTCGCGGCGACGGAACGGCGTTGCTGGTCACCACGACGAACGCCTTCGACAAGGTCGACCTGATCGACGGGGACGGAACGGCTTTCATCATCCACGCCGACCCCGACAACTTCTCCAACATCCCGGCCGATCGTTACCAGCGGTCGGACGGCACTGCGCCGCCGGATGACACCACGTTGGCCACCGGCGACGGCGGCAAGCGGGTCGCATGTGGCGTCATCGGCGCCGGATGAACCGCGGCCGCTAGGTGAGCGCCGGCCGGATCGACTTCGCCGGGTCTCCTCGGCCGACCCTGGGTGTCGAGTGGGAGTTCGCCCTCGTCGACATCGCCACCCGCGACCTCAGCAATGAGGCAGCGGCGGTGATCGCCGACGTGGGCGACAACCCCCACGTGCACAAGGAGTTGCTGCGCAACACGATTGAGATCGTCACCGGGGTCTGCGACACCGTCGCCGAGGCGATGCAGGATCTCCACTCGACGTTGATCGCCACCAGCGGGGTGGTCCGCGACCGGGGTATGGAACTGTTCTGCGCGGGCACCCATCCGTTCGCGCAGTGGTCGGCCCAGAAACTCACCGACGCGCCGCGCTATGCGGAGCTGATCAAACGCACCCAGTGGTGGGGGCGGCAGATGCTGATCTGGGGTGTCCACGTGCACGTCGGGGTGTCCTCGGCGCACAAGGTGATGCCGATCATCTCCTCGCTGCTCAACCACTACCCGCATCTGCTGGCGCTGTCGGCGTCCTCGCCGTTCTGGGCCGGTGAGGACACCGGTTACGCCAGCAACCGGGCGATGATGTTCCAACAGCTACCCACCGCGGGTCTGCCGTTCCAGTTCGAGACGTGGCACCAGTTCGAGCGGTTCGTGCACGACCAGAAGACCACCGGCATCATTGATCAGATCAACGAAGTCCGTTGGGATATCAGACCTTCGCCGAAACTGGGCACGGTGGAGGTTCGCGTCTTCGACGGGGTGTCCAACCTGCGCGAGTTGGCCGCCCTGGTGGCGTTGACACACTGCCTGATCGTCGACCTGGACCAGCGGTTGGAGGCCGGTGAACAGCTGCCGGTGATGCCGCCCTGGCACGTGCAGGAGAACAAATGGCGGGCGGCCCGCTACGGCCTGGACGCGATCATCATCCTCGACGCCGACAGCAACGAACGGTTGGTCACCGAGGATCTCGACGACCTGCTGACCCGGCTGACCCCGGTCGCCGAGTCGCTGCACTGCGTCGACGAACTGGCCTCGGTCGCCGAGATTCCCCGGAACGGGGCGTCCTATCAGCGTCAGCGCCGGGTAGCTGAGGAACACGACGGCGATTTGCGTGCCGTTGTCGATGCGCTGGTCGGTGAGCTCGATGTCTAGGTCGAAGGCCGGGGCGGGGCCACGCGTCGCGGCCCTGCTCGTGGTTGCCGTCCTGGCCGGTGGGTGCAGTCGCGCCGTGGAAGGAACTCCGGTTGCCACCCCGGGGC
>VERS01000678.1 GCA_018882545.1 Mycobacterium sp. | reverse complement strand
CCGCGGCACTGTGGCATCTGAGCACCCCGATCAGCGGCACCCTGCGCGGTCGGTCCACCACCGCGCTGGACCTGGCGCTGGCGCTGCACCCCACCCCGGCGGTGGGCGGCGTCCCGACCGCCGCGGCGGTGGACCTGATCGAGGAACTCGAGGGCGACCGCGGCTTCTACGCCGGTGCGGTCGGTTGGTGCGACGCCGGTGGGGACGGCCGCTGGGTGGTGGCCATCCGCGGGGCGCAACTGTCCGCCGACCGGCGCACCGCGCTGGCCCAGGCCGGCGGCGGCATCGTCGCGGAGTCCGATCCCGACGAGGAGGTCGCCGAAACCACCGCCAAGTTCCGGACGGTCCTGGCCGCGCTGGGGGTCAGGTGGTGAGGATCCGTCCCGCCGGACCCGGCGACGAGGCCGACATCGTCGCGATGATCCACGAACTGGCCGAGTTCGAACACGCTTCCGAGCAGTGTACGGTGACCGAAAACCAGATCACCGCAGCGCTTTTCGGCCCCGACGCGGTGGCTACCTGCCATCTCGCCGAGGTCGACGGCGCCGTCGCGGCGATGGCGCTGTGGTTGCGCAACTTCTCCACCTGGGACGGGGTGGCCGGCATCCACCTGGAGGATCTCTACGTGCGGCCGGCGTTTCGCCGCGGCGGCCTGGCCCGGGCCCTGCTGGCCACGCTGGCCGGGATCTGCGTGCGCAACGGCTACAGCCGGCTGAGTTGGGCCGTGCTGGACTGGAACACCGACGCGATCGCCCTCTACGACGCCGTCGGCGCCCGCGGGATGCCCGAGTGGATCACCTACCGGGTGTCCGGCCCGGAACTGGCCGCGCTGGCCGAGTCCTGATCCCCGGAGAGCCACCGCAGCGTGCTGCGGCTGAACAGCAGCACCAGGATGGCCACGGCCAGCGCTGCGAACGGGACGGCGTAGCGCCACTGATGCGAGCCGACCCCGACGTACCAGCTGACCGGCAGCAGCAGCATCTGGGTGTAGATCGCGATACCGCGGCCCCACCGCCGCCCGGTCCACAGCGCCCACCCGGCGGCCAGCACCACCGCACCCAGCAACCCGAACCAGGCGGCGTTGCCGTAGCCGTTGACGATGTGCTGGTCGGCGCCGCGCAGCCCGCGGAACAGGAACAGGACCGCCACGGCCAGCCCCGCGGCGCCCTGCAGCGCCACCAGGGCCGCCGCCCGCCGGACGTTGACCGGGATCATGCGCCGCCGGCCTTGCCCGAGACCCGCTGCAGCACGGCGGTCGCGATCCGGTCGGAGTCGCCGAACCGCGCGGCGTTGACACCGATCAGCACCGGACCCGCGGCGCGGTAGAGGGTGGCACACTGCGTCGTGCACAGCGCGAAGGAGTCCATGTCGAGCGCCTGGGTGGTGAACTGCATATCCGGCAACCCCAACTCCGAGCAGGCCTTGAGGGCCGAACCCAGGCTGATCAGCGCGCTGCGCGCCGCATCCGGGTCCGGGTAGACCGCGACGGCCTGGGTGACGGCCCGGTCCGCCGGACCGCTGTAGGTCACCGACCGGAAGTCCCGGAAGCCGGGACCGAACGCGTCGTCCTGGTTGAACACCGGGTGGCAGGTATCGGGATACTTGGCGTCGAACTGGTGCTGCCCGCCGGGTGCGTTCAGCAGCGGCCCCGGGGTCAGGTCGTTGATGCCGGCGATCGCCCGGACGTCCTCCACACTGACCAGCAGCGCCTCGGGTGCCCCCGGGTCGGCCGCGGCGGCCGGCGCGGCACCGAGGGCGCAGCACGTCAGGAGGGCCGCGGCTGCCACGATTTGATGCATACCCGCCAGATTAGGCTCAACACTCGTGCGCGCCGTGCTGATCGTGAACCCCAATGCCACCTCCACCACGCCGGCCGGCCG
>VERS01000066.1 GCA_018882545.1 Mycobacterium sp. | reverse complement strand
CCTCAACCGCGAGCCCGCGCTGCCGTTCGCCGACTCCAGTTTCGACGGGGCGATGTGCACGGTGTCGGTCGACTACCTGGTCCGGCCCCTGGAGGTATTCGACGAGGTGGCCCGGGTGCTGCGGCCCGGCGCGCCTTTCGTGTGCACGTTCTCCAACCGGTGCTTCCCGACCAAGGCGATCCGGGGCTGGCTCGGCACCGACGACGAGTTTCACGTGCGGCTGGTGGCCGAGTACTTCCTCCGATCGCGCGGCTGGGACCAGCCCAGCATCGACCAGCGTCCGACGCCGTGGCCGGGCGACCCGCTCTTCGCCGTGTGGGCCTCTCGCTCCCAACAATCGTGAGGAGGCCGGCAAGACCTGCCTCCCGTCATTCGTCGGTGGGCACCGCCGGAGTGGCCGCGGCATAACCGATGCCGACGATGAGCTGCCCGATGTCGCTGTAGTCCGCACGCTGGGCCGGAGTGACGGCGCCCAGGCCGTCGACATAGCGGTTGTACATACAGAAAGCCGCAGCGATCAGAACGGTGTCGTGGATCTCGATATCGGTGGCGCCCTGATCCCTGGCCGCCTGCACAGATTCCTCGGTGACCGCCAGACCGGACTGCGTCACCAGCGCCGCCAGCGCGAGCAGGGCGCGCAGTTTGGCGCTGATCGGCGCGCTGTCGGGATCTTCCAGGACCGCATCGACCAGTTCCCCGCCGTCGTCGAGTTGTAGCGCGGCGAAGGTGGCGTGGGCATGGTGGCAGAACGTGCACTGGTTGAGCCGGGAGACGTACGCGGCGATGATCTCGCGCTCGCCCCGGCTCAGGGTGCTCGGCCCGCGCAGCAGGACCTCGGCAAGCTCGAAGAGCGGGCCCGCGGTCTGCGGGCGGAACATCATCGGACCCATGATTCCCGGTGCGTCGGGCATCTCGATATACGGCATCTTCGCTCCAACTGGCTGGTGCTACCGACGGTACGCCGCGGTGCCGATGCCGGCGAAGATCACCGCGACACTGCGGCTGAGCCGTGCGGTGAACTCAGCAGGCGTGGCGGTTGCCGGATCCTCGCCCTTGGCGCCGAAGGCGCAGTCGTCGAGAACACCCGCCAATTGGGCCAGCGTCAGCCCGGATGCGCTGAGGTCGATCTCCCCGGCGGCGGCGGCGCGCCGCAACACGGCGACGATGATCTTCTCCGCCTGCCGGTGGGCAGCCTGGGCGATGTCGCCGCACAGCGCGCCGTGGCGGTCGTAGAGTTCGGCGGCGTGCGGCGAACTCGAGGTCAGTTCGACGAACCGCAGGAACCGCGCCTGCAGCAGCCGACTGATCCGACTTTCGATATCGAGATCCGGGGCGTCGGCGACCTGCCGCATCGCCGCCAGGTGCTCCTCGTGCAGACGCGACACCAGCGCGCGGAACAACTCTTCCTTACCGCTGCAGTGCGTGTACACCGTGGCCCGGGACACCTGTGCCCGCCGGGCGATGCTCTCGATGGAGGCCCGGCGGTAGCCGAACGAGGTGAACTCGGCCAGGGCTGCTGCGGCGATCGCTTCACCCGTCGTCATCCGGCCGGCCATCTCCACAGGAAGAACATAGGTCATGCCAGCGGACCGAATGATGACCCAGCCGGCGCGCGCAACTCGTAGTCGGCCGCCGACAATCGACGCGCGCGACGCTGGTACTCGGCGGGCTGACCGGGCCAGGTGATCGTCACACGCCCGGCGTCGTTGCGGTACCAGCTGCCGCAGCCCGACGCCCAGACGGTATCGGCCATCCGTTCAGCGATCTCCCGCCGGAAGGCGTCGAAGACCTCCCGGCGAACTTCGAGCTGTTCGGCTCTACCGTCGGCGAGCAGCCGGACCGCGTCGGCGATGTGCTCGGCCTGGGCCTCGAGCATGTCGATCGCCGAGCCGGTGCCGTGGCCGGTGTTGGGACCGTAGACCATGAAGAGGTTCGGAAACCCGGGAACTGACAGGCCCAGGTAGGCCTCCGCCCCGTCCCGCCACCGGTCGTGCAGGCGCTCTCCGCCGCGGCCCAGCACCTCCATCGGGGCGAGAAGGTCTGTTGCCGCGTAACCGGTTCCGAAGATGATGGCGTCCGCCGGATGGGTCCGACCGCGTGTGTCGACGATCCCCTCGCCGGTGACTCGTGCGACGCCGTCGGTGACCAGTTCGACATTCGGACGCCTCAGCGTCGGAAGCCAGTCGGAGGTCAACAGCACACGTTTGCAACCCATCTCGTAGTCCGGTTGAACTCGGTTGCGAAGATCGCGGTCGCCACGCAGCGCCATGTCGCGCTGGAGGTTGGAGAGGTGGGCGAACAGGCGGCGGGCGCGATCAGCGGCCCGCGGCGGCCGGCCGGTGAACAGCGGGGCGAGCAGTTCGAAACAGGTCCGCCACGCTGACCGCGAGGCACGCTGCAGCCAGGGGAAGCGTTCGAAGATTCGCTGCGTGCGGGCCGAGTAGGCGACGTCCGTCTTCGGCAGCGTCCACGGCGCCGAGCGTTGAAAGATGGTGAGCGCGCGGGTGCGCCCGGCGATGGCCGGCACGAACTGGATCGCGCTGGCCCCCGTTCCCAGCACGGCGACCCGCAACCCGGTCAGGTCCAGATCGTGGTTCCAGTCCGAGGAGTGGAAGGCCGGGCCCGGGAAGTCGGCGAGCCCCGGCACGTCTGGAATGCGCGGCCGGGCGAGTTGCCCGCAGGCAGTGACGAGCAGTTCGGCTTCGACGACCTCGCCGCCGGCGAGGTCCAGGCGCCACCGTCCGGCCGCGTCGTCCCAGGTTGCGGTGCGCACCTCGGTTCCCAGCCGCAGGTGCGACTCGAGGCCCTGATCGCGGGCGACCCGTTCCAGGTATGCGCGGATTTCCGCCTGGGGCGCGAAGCGTCTGCTCCACCGGGGATTGGGGGCGAAGGAAAACGAGTAGAGGTTGGAGGGGACATCGCAAGCCAGCCCGGGATAGCTGTTGGCCTCCCAGACGCCCCCGACCCTCGCCTCACGCTCGATGATGACGAGGTTTCGCACCCCGGCCTCACGTGCGCGGACGGCGGCGGCGATGCCCCCGAACCCGGCTCCGACCACGGCCATGGACACATCCCGCATACCGGCCCCTCCTTCGGGCCCGCATCCAGCCGAGCCACATCCTCATCATGACCAGCATTGACACTTTTTGCAAATACTGTCTAGCATGTCGCCATGACTGACGCGTCCAAAGCCGTGCTCATCACCGGCTGCTCCAGTGGGATCGGCCATGCCACCGCCCTGCGGCTGGCCAAAGCCGGCCACACCGTCTACGCCACCGCCCGCCGGGCGGACTCGCTGGCCGACCTGCGGGAGGCCGGTGCGCACACCCTGTCCCTCGACGTCACCGACGAGGACTCCATGACCGCTGCCGTCGCGCGCGTCGTCGACGAGCAGGGCGCCGTCGGTGTGCTGATCAACAACGCCGGCTACTCCCAGTCCGGTGCGCTGGAAACCCTGCCGATGGCCGACCTGCGCCGCCAGTTCGAGACCAACGTCTTCGGCCTGGTGCGCATGTGCCAGCTCGTGCTGCCCGGGATGCGCGCCCAGCACTGGGGCCGCATCGTCAACATCAGCTCGATGGGTGCCAACTTCACCTTTCCGGGCGCCGGGGCTTACCACGCGTCGAAGTACGCCGTCGAGGCGATCAGCGATGCGCTGCGTTTCGAGGTCAAGGGCTTCGGCGTGGATGTCGTGATCGTCCAGCCCGGCCTGATCCGCACCGAGTTCGCTGCGACCGTGCAGAACGAGATGGGCTCCGGCGACGGTCCCTACGCGGAGTTCAACGCCGCCGTCGGCGCGGCCACCGAAGACGCCTACGCCAAGGGCCCGCTGGCCCGACTCGGCGGCGACGCCGACAGTGTCGCCAAGGCGGTGGAGAAGGCCATCACCGCCAGGCGCCCGCCGATCCGGATGCGCGTAACGCCCTCGGCGCATGTGCTGATCGGGGCCAACGGGCTGATGAGCGACGGCATGTGGGACCGCTTCCTGGCGGGCCAGTTCCCCAGGCCGGGCCAGCCGGTCTGACGCGGGCCGATGCCGACCTAGCCGATGCCGATTGCGCGGGCGGCGGCGTTCGCCGTGCGCGCGCCTGACACCCGGCGCAGCAGCAGCAGGCCGTCGAGGATGGCGATCGACGCCAGTGCCTGCTGCCGTCGTTCGGCGTTGGTGCGCGCGGCGATTCGCGGTTCGATCCAGTCCGCCCAGCGGTCGATGATCGCCGGAGCCAGCGACGCATAGGGTTCGCGGCGGGCGCTGGCCAGCCCGACGATCTCGAAGTACACCGCGAAAATCGGGTCCGCCGCCGGTGCGGCCAGCACCGGCCAGGCCCTGCGCTGGAGTTCACCGGCCGAGAGTGCCCGGTCCCCGAATGCGGCAGCGAGGGTGTGCTCCATCTGCTCGCCCAGTGCGCCGATCACCGCGGCGATCATGTCGTTCTTCGTCGGGAAGTAGTAGACAACGGTTCGGTCGCTGATGCCCAGACTTTGGCCAACCGCACCGAAGGTCAGTGCGCCGATCCCCGATGTGGCCGCCAGCCGGGTGGCCGCGGCCAACAGATCCTCGCGGGAGTGTTTGTAGCCCACCCCTTGATCGTAGTGCGAACAGCACTTATGATAATTGTAGTGATTGCTACAAAGAAGGGAACGCAGATGACCGGACGGGACACCGCGCCTGTGCTGACGGGCCTGGTGGTGGGCGCCCTGGTGGCTTTCGGCTTCGCTGTCCTGATCAGGCTGCTGCCGGAGTCGGTATTCCTGCAGGCGCACTGGCGATTCGCGGTGTATGTGGTCTGCGCCCTGGCGGCCCCCCCGACGGTGCACTTTCTCGCGTGGGTGGCCCGGGTCCGCGGACTCGACCAGCGCGCAGTCTTCGCCTGGGCGGCGGCCGGCGCGATGGCCTTCGACGGGCTGGCGATCGGATTCGTCCCCGAACTCTACGGCCAGACCGGGCAGGCACTGGCCTGGACGGCTTCGGCGCTGATCTTCGCGTTCGCCAGCCTGCTGATCGCCGGCCAGGTCATGCTGGGCCGGGCCGTTCTCGCGACGGTGCGCTAACCCCGATGCTTTCGCGGCCGGCCTGGATCATGTGGCTGCAGATCGTCCTGGCTGTGCTGCTGGCCTACTCGCTGGTACTGGTATTCGCCGGTTCGGTTGCCGGGCAGCTGTTCTCCGCACTGGGATTCGGCCCACCCGAGGCGATCGACGGTGCGGCGCGCGACTACCTGAGGCTGCCCTTCATGGTCCTCGGTGCGGTCCTGGCCGGCTGGGCGGTGACGATGATCCAGGTCGTGCGGGGGCCGCTGCGCGACGGATCGGGTTGGGCCCTTTCGGTCCTGACCCGCTCTGTGGCGGTGTGGTTCGTCCTCGATACCGGCATGTCGGTGGCTCTCGGGTTTCCGACGCACGCCTTGTTCAACCTGCTCTTCGCCGCAGCGCTGGGCATTCCGCTGCTCAGGCTCAGGTCGATGTGAGTGCCGCAGCGCAGATCGGGGCGGTGGTCTCGATCCTGGCCGGCTGTCTCGGCTTGATCTGGCCCCGGACCGTCAGTTCGGTGATCGGCTTGCAACTGCCTGGGTCGCTGGGCATTTCGGAGTTCCGGGCGACCTACGGGGGATTGTTCATCGGGGCGGGGGCGGCCGTTCTGCTGATCGGAACCCGGGAGGCGGCCCTGGTGCTCGGCGCGGCGTGGGGCGGGGCGTTCGTCGCACGAGCGGTATCGCTGGTGATCGACAAGTCCCGGTCCAAGGAGAACTTCGCCGGGCTGTTGATCGAAGCCGCCGTCGCCGCGCTACTGGTTCTATGGTGACGGGTAGGGGAATCCCGGCGTGATTCGCTGCGCATTGCGCGAGTGAGGCAGGCTGCACCGGAAGTGAGGGTCGGCAGATGAGGCACCTGGTTTACACCCAGCCCGGCCACCTGGAGTGGCAGCAGGCGCCCGATCCCGACCCCGGACTCGGCCAGGCGGTCGTCCGACCCCTGGCGGTGTCGCGGTGCGATCTCGACGCCGCCATGGCCGGCTTCGGGATCTTCCCGGGGCCCTACCCGGTTGGCCACGAGATCGCCGCCGAGGTCGTCGCCGTCGGAGCCGGCGTCACCCGTCTCCGGCCCGGGCAGCGGGTCGCGGTGCCCTTCCAGGTGTCCTGCGGCACATGCGCGCCGTGCAGCGAAAGGCACTACGCCGCCTGCCTTCCCAACCAGGCTCGCGCCGGTGCGGCATTCGGGTTCGGCGAATCCGGCGGCGGACACGGCGGTGGTCTGGCCGACCTGCTGCTGGTCCCCGCCGCCGATCACATGCTCGTCCCCGCACCGGCGGGGATCGACGACATCACGCTGGCGACCATCCCCGACAACGTCGTCGACGCCTACCGCGCCGTCGTCGACGGGCTGCGCGAGCGACCCGGAGCTGACGTGCTGATCATCGGTGGGGACGCGCCCTCGATCAGTCTCTACGCCGTCGGGTGTGCGCGTGCGCTCGGCGCGGGTGTGATCCGCTACGCCGACAGCGATCCGGCCCGCCTGGCGGCGGCGTCGGATCTGGGTGCCGAGGCCGTTGATCTGGGCGGGCACTTCCCGCGCCGACTCGAGCGGGCGCCCATCGTGGTCGCCGCCGCGCTGGCCGTCGAGGGCCTGCACTGCGCGGTCCGGTCCACCGAACCCTACGGCCGACTGACGTCGGTGGTGATCCACTTCGGTGAGCAGGTCGGGCTGCCGATGCTGGAGATGTACACCCGCGGAATCACGTTGCACACCTCGCGTGCCGACTCCCGCCGCTATCTGCCCGAGGTCCTCGACCTGGTCGTCGCAGGCCGGTTCGACCCGCTGGCGGTGCCCACCACGGTCGTCGACTGGGAGCAGGCCGACCGGCGTTGGCTCGAGCCGGCGATCAAGATGGTGATCACCCGCGGCTGACACCGGAACGGTGTTGTGCACCAGCCGACGTGGGTATAGTCCGCCGGGTGGATCCGTACTCACCTGAAATTCGCTCGACGCTGGCCCTTGTCTGTGACGATGTGCGCTTCGAGGTCGGCAACCGGCTGTCCCTGATGGGGATGTTCCACGCCATCGCCGTCCAGGAGTTGCCGGCGTCGCTGATGAAGTTCGCCGTGGTCAACCGGCTGGAAGGGCAGGGGACGGCGACCGCTGAGGTCAGGGTTCTCTCGCCGGACCGCTCGGAGGTCGTCGCGGCGTCGAACGCCTCCCCGATCGATCTCTCCGCCGGCGGATTCACTTACAACATGGTCTTTTTCGTCAACGTGGTGCTGGCCGAGGCGGGGACCTACTGGGTGCAGACGCTGCTGGATTCCGAACCGGTCAGTGAGGTGCCGTTCTCAGTGGGTGTCCACCAGCCCGACGCCGTGTGACGGCCGGACGGTCCTCAGACCCGAAACCACCGAAGCGGGGCGGAGTCCGGGCAACGCCTCAGCAGCCCCTTGGCCTCGAGGTCGAGTTGTACGGTCTTCTGCCACCACCCGGCCTTCACGCCATCCGGCCAAAGGTTCTGCGGGAGGAGTGGCAGGACTGAGTCGAGCATCTCCTTGGCGGTCAGGCCGGGCGCCTGGGTCGGCGCCACGGCGAGGATCGCGTCCTTCATCGCCGAGTATTTCTCGGCATCCACCCGCGAGGTGTGGCCGGGAACGTTGACGTTCTCAACGGTCACTTTCTTCACGTTCACTCCTGCACGGTAATCCGAACACCGGCCCCGGCGAAGTGTCAGTGATCAGCCCGCACCCTCGCCCCGGCGAAGCGCGCCATCGCCGCGCGCGGCAGGAACCGGTAGCCGGTGGCCGCGAGCTTGTTGGCCGCGCCGGGGATGACGCTGGGGGCTCGGCCGTCGAAGAAGGCCCGCAGGCCGAATTCGGCGACGTGGTCGGCGGACTGCCGACCGCGGGTCATGAATTCCTTGTTGCCGGTCACGGCGAAGAAACCGGTCTCGGTGGCACCGGGACACAGCGCCACCACCCGCACACCGGTGGTGCGGGTCTCGGCCCACAGCGCCTCGGTGAACGACAGCACGAACGCCTTGGTCGCCCCGTACACCGCCATGGTGGCCAGCGGCTGGAAGGCCGCCGTGGAAGCCACGTTCAGCACCCCGCCGCGGTCACGCTTGAGCATCGCGGGCAGCAGCCGTGCGGTCAGGTCGACCAGAGACGAGCAGTT
>VERS01000677.1 GCA_018882545.1 Mycobacterium sp. | reverse complement strand
GCTGCCCACCGAGACCTTGCTGGCGCCGGAGTCGGTGCTGGCCGAGCTCAACAGGCGCTTCAGGATGGAGGACCACAACGGGCACTACCTGACCATCTTCTACGGCGTCTACCGCAGGTCCACCCGCGCCCTGAGCTACGCCGGTGCGGGCCATCCCCCCGCCCTGGTGCTGTCCGGCGGGCAGCCGCAGTGGCTGACGTCCCAGTCCCCGCCGGTGGGGATGTTCGGCGACACCGAGTTCACCTCGCAGACCCACGTCCTGCAAGCCGGTGCACGACTGCTGGTGTACAGCGACGGGGCGTTCGAGTTCGAACGAGCAGACGGCGGTCAGTTCTCCGTGGCGCAGTTCGCCGAGTTGTGTCACGCGGTGGCGGACGAACCGGGCCAGCCGCTGGATGCGATCGTTGGGAGGTTGCGGAGCCTCAGCAGCACCGGCGATTTCGAGGATGACTGCTCGCTGGTGCTGTTGACCACCGACTGAACCGGCCGGCGGCGCTCAGCCGAACCGCTTGCTCACCAGCATCCAGTGGTTGCCGACGTGGTTGCGGCGATAGGTGAGGCTGCCCAGAACCGCCTTTGCCAGGGCCAGGCCGCGGCCGGTTTCGGCCATATCGTCGACCGGGTCGAGTCGGGTCAGGTCCACCCGCGCGGCGAAGGAACCGTGGTCGGTGAACTCGACGTGGACCTCCCCGGGAAGCAGTCGCACCTGCATGCGGACCGGGATCGGCTCGCCCATCCCGGCGTGCTCGATGATGTTGGCCCCGATCTCGGCGACCGCGATCGCCATCGCCATCCGGATATCCTCCGGCACGCCGGGATTGGACGCCCACACCTCGTCCAAGGTCTGCTGGATCTCGTCGAGGGTGTTCGGCCCGGTGACGGTCTGCAGGGTGCGAATCTCAGCCTGGTTCATCTCAGCCTGACTCGGCTCAGCCTGGTTCATCTCCGCCTGACTCGGCTCCGCCTGACTCGGCTCGGCCTGACTCGGCTCGGCCTGACTCCTCGAAGGCGCCGTCGACGGATTCAGCGACCGCGAGGACCCGGCTGAGGTTGGTCAGTTCCAGCACGGCCCGGACCTGGCGGCCGGGTGCGGCCAGACGCAGGTCGCCGCCGGCCTGCCGGGCCGCCTTCAGCCCCGAGATCAACGCGCCGAGCGCCGAGGAATCGACGGCATCCACCGCGGCGAGATCGACCACGATCCTACTGTTCCCCTCCTGCACCAACCGGCTCAGTTGCTCGCGCAGTGCAGGGGCGGCGTTCATGTTCGCCGGCCCCGCGGGCGGAGGACGACTGTTCCGGCACCGGTCGAATCCGTCGGCCAGCCTTCCACCGCATCCCCTTCCGCCTCGACAGTAGCCCCCCCCCGATCTTTCGCCAGTGGCCGGATCGGAGGTTCGCAGCCGTGATCTCTGTCACCCTAACCGAAACGGGCGGGGGTTCGCCGAAACGAAAAACGCCCACGGCCGTGTCGTGGCAGTGGGCGTTCCTCGTCGAGACTGGTGTCGCGCGGCCTATTTGGCCCTTTCCAGGACTTCCACCAGGCGCCAGCGCTTGGTGGCCGACAGCGGCCTGGTCTCCATCAGGGAGACCCGGTCACCGATGCCGGCGGTGCCCTGCTCGTCGTGGGCTTTGACCTTCTTGGTGGTCCGGATGATCTTGCCGTACTTGGGGTGCTGGGCACGCGACTCGATCTCAACGACGATGGTCTTGTCCATCTTGTCGCTGACGACGTAGCCGATCGCGGTCTTGCGGCGCCCGCGGGGCTTCTCCGTCGGCGGGGTGTGCTTGGGCCCGCTGCCCTGCGCCGTGGTCTCTGCCATCATGACTCCTCACCGCCGGGTCCGGCGGCCAGACCCAGCTCACGCTCGCGCAGCACCGTGTAGACG
>VERS01000676.1 GCA_018882545.1 Mycobacterium sp. | reverse complement strand
CCCCCAACCAGCCCTACGACATGCACGAGGTGATCACCCGGATCCTCGACGACGACGAGTTCCTGGAGATCCAGGCGGGCTACGCCCAGAACATCATCGTCGGATTCGGCCGCGTCGACGGCCGGGCGGTCGGGATCGTGGCCAACCAGCCCACCCAGTTCGCCGGCTGCCTGGACATCAACGCCTCGGAGAAGGCCGCCCGCTTCGTCCGGACGTGCGACTGCTTCAACATCCCGATCGTCATGCTGGTCGACGTCCCGGGCTTCCTACCCGGCACCGACCAGGAGTACAACGGCATCATCCGGCGGGGCGCGAAACTGCTCTACGCCTACGGTGAGGCCACCGTCGCCAAGATCACCGTCATCACCCGCAAGGCCTACGGCGGGGCGTACTGCGTGATGGGGTCCAAGGACATGGGCTGCGACGTCAACCTCGCCTGGCCGACCGCGCAGATCGCGGTGATGGGGGCCTCCGGCGCGGTGGGTTTCGTCTACCGCAAACAACTCAACGAGGCCGCCAGCAAGGGCGAGGATGTCGAGGCGCTGCGGTTGGAGTTGCAGCGCGACTACGAGGACACCCTGGTCAACCCTTATGTAGCCGCCGAGCGCGGATTCGTCGATGCGGTGATCCCGCCGTCGCATACCCGCGGCTCCATCGCCACGGCGCTGCGGCTGCTGGAGCGCAAGATCGTCCAGACCCCGCCCAAGAAACACGGGAACATCCCCCTCTAAGGAGACCGGCCTGTGAGGCACGAGGACATCACCGAGGTCAGCGATCCGCACCAGCTGACCATCGACGAGCCCCCGCACGGGGCCCCCGAAATCCGGGTGCTCAAGGGAACCCCCACCGACGAGGAGGTGGCCGCGCTGGTGACCGTGCTGGCGGCCGCGGCCGGCGGCGCCCCGACCCCCGGCCCGCAGGAACTCAACCTGTGGGGGCATCCGGTGGACAAACTGCGCTACGGGGTGACCAGCTGGCAGCGGGTCACCCTGCTGGAGCGGACGCACGTCCGTCGATGACGGGCTGTCCGCCCGGGGCAGTCGATGACGGGCTGTCCGCCCGGGGCAGTCGATGACGGGCCGGTGACGCGGGTCGTTCTGGGCTCGGCCTCCACCGGCCGGCTTCGGGTGCTGCGCAGCGCCGGGATCGACCCCCTCGTGGTGGTCTCCGGAGTGGACGAGGACGCCGTCGTCGCCCGACTCGGCGACGCCGCCGACCCGGCCCTGGTGGTCAACGCACTGGCTGAGGCCAAAGCCGAAGCGGTGCAACAGATCCTGGATCGACCGGTGAGCGCGGACTGTGTGGTGATCGGCTGCGACTCGATGCTCTACGTCGACGGGCGGTTATGCGGTAAGCCCGGCACACCCGAGGAGACGCGCCGGCGGTGGCAGACGATGGCCGGACGCGACGGCAGGCTCTTCACCGGCCACTGCGTCCTGCGGGTCCGGGACGGCGAGGTGGCGGCCAGGGCAACCGCCGCCGCGGTGACCACGGTGCGATTCGGGGTCCCCAGCTCCGAGGAACTTCAGGCCTATATCGACAGCGGCGAACCTCTCGGTGTGGCAGGCGCATTCACCCTCGACGGGCTGGGCGGCTGGTTCGTCGACGGGATCGACGGCGACCCGTCCAACGTGGTGGGCCTGGGCCTGGCGGTGACCCGTCGGCTACTGGAGTCGGTGGGTTGTGAGATCGGCCCGCTTTGGCGGGCCAACCCGCCTGGATCATCGGTAGGCTCGTGAGGTGCCACTACCTGCTGACCCCAGCCCTGCCCTGAAGGACTACGCCCACCCGGAGCGACTCGTCACCGGCGACTGGCTCTCCGAACATCTTGGCTCCCCCGGCCTGGTCGTGGTGGAGTCCGACGAGGACGTGCTGCTCTACGACGTC
>VERS01000675.1 GCA_018882545.1 Mycobacterium sp. | reverse complement strand
CGTCCATGTTGATGTCGATGACCTGCGCCCCGACCTCGACCTGCTGCAGGGCGACCGACAACGCGGTGTCGTAGTCCCCGGCCTTGATCAGGTTGCGGAACCGGGCCGAGCCGGTGACGTTGGTGCGCTCACCGATGTTGACGAACAGCGAATCCTCGGTGATGTTGAGCGGCTCCAGGCCGGCCAGCCGGGTGGCCACCGGGATCTCGGGCAACCGGCGCGGAGGTTTGCCCGCCACGACTTCGGCGATCGCGGCGATGTGCGGCGGCGCCGTCCCGCAGCAGCCACCGACCAGGTTGACCAGCCCGGCATCGACGAAGTCTTCGATGTAGCCGGCCTGGCACTGCGGAGTCTCGTCGTACTCGCCGAACGCGTTGGGCAGTCCGGCGTTCGGATAACACGAGACAAAAGTGTCAGCGATACGGGACATTTCGGCGATATAGGGTCGCATCTCCGGCGCGCCCAGGGCGCAGTTGAGTCCCACGGCGATCGGCTTGGCGTGCCTGATCGAGTTCCAGAACGCTTCGGTGACCTGACCGGACAGCGTCCGTCCGGAGGCATCGGTGATGGTGCCCGAGATGATCACCGGCCAGCGCCGGCCGCGCTCCTCGAACAGCGTCTCGATGGCGAACACCGCGGCCTTGGCGTTGAGCGTGTCGAAGATCGTCTCGACGATGAGGATGTCGGCGCCCCCGTCGACCAGACCGCTGGCGGCTTCAAGGTAGGCGGCCACCAGTTGGTCGTATGAGACGTTGCGAGCACCGGGGTCATTGACATCCGGCGAGATCGACGCGGTCCGCGTCGTCGGCCCGATCGCGCCCGCAACGTAGCGTGGCTTGTCCGGGGTGCTGAACTCGTTGCAGGCCGCCCGGGCCAGCGCGGCGCCGGCGTAGTTGAGTTCGTAGCTCAACTCGGCCATGCCGTAGTCGGAGAGCGAGACGGCGTTCGCGTTGAAGGTGTTGGTCTCCAGGATGTCCGCGCCGGCATCGAGGTACTCCCGGTGGATGGCTGCGATGATGTGCGGCTGGGTCAGCGTGAGCAGGTCGTTGTTGCCCACCAGGTCACTCGGCCAGTCGGCGAACCGCTCACCGCGGTAGCCGGCCTCGTCCGGCCGGTCCCGCTGGATCGCGGTGCCCATCGCACCGTCGATCACCATGATCCGTTGACCCAGGGTGGTCACCAGTTCGTCGGTGCAGTCCGGGCGGATGTTGGGCTCGCCGATCTCGCCGACACGGGGCTTGCGGGCACTCATCTGGATCCTTCCTCAGCGGAAGGCGTCCTTAACTCTTGCCGAGCGTGGCGGATACCGGGGACCGCCGCCCCTCGACAACCGTTGCAACGCCTCTCGGCGCTCAAGAGTCTACGCCGTCGCCCCGGCCGACGTCTCCCCCGCCGGGAGTCGATCCGACTCATCAACGGCCGGACAGGGCTTAGGCTGATCCGGTGACCCCGCGGGACTGGGCCGATGGCAGCATCGCCGGTGGCAGCGGCGAGGTCGGCCCTGAACTGCCCCAACTCCACAACGCCGTCATCGTCGCCGCTTTCGAAGGCTGGAATGACGCCGGCGACGCCGCCAGCGATGCCCTCGAGCACCTCGATGAGATCTGGGCCGCCAGGCCGATCATCGAAATCGACGACGAGGCCTACTACGACTATCAGGTGAACCGTCCGGTCATCCGGCAGATCGACGGGGTGACCAGGGAGCTGGTCTGGCCGGCCATGCAGATCTCCCACTGCCGGCCGCCGGGCTGCGACCGAGACGTCGTGCTGATGCATGGCGTGGAGCCCAATATGAGGTGGCGCAGTTTCTGCGCCGAATTGCTCGCGATCGCCGACAAACTGAACGTCGAGACCGTTGTCATCCTGGGCGCCCTGCTGGCCGATACCC
>VERS01000674.1 GCA_018882545.1 Mycobacterium sp. | reverse complement strand
CCGACCGGCCAGCCTGCCGACTCAGCGCCTGACCAGTTCACCGCGTCGTAGGGGCAACGCCTAGTATCAGCGACAGTCAGCCCAGACACTGAGAGCAGATGGAGGAGAACCTTCGTGACCTATGTGATCACCGAAGCCTGCGTCGACATCAAGGACAAGGCATGCATCGAGGAATGCCCGGTCGACTGCATCTACGAGGGTGCCCGGATGCTCTACATCCATCCCGACGAGTGCGTGGACTGCGGTGCCTGTGAGCCGGTCTGCCCGGTGGAGGCCATTTACTACGAGGACGACGTCCCCGACCAGTGGTCCCAATACACCCAGATCAACGCGGACTTCTTCGATGAGCTGGGCTCGCCGGGTGGTGCCTCCAAGGTCGGCTTGAGCGAGAACGATCCCCAGGTCGTCAAGGACCTTCCACCCAAGGGCGAGGACTGACGGCGCACAGTCCACAGCACGGCCGCTGGGCGCCGGTATCGGCGTCCCTGCCGGTGTTTCCGTGGGACACCCTGGCTGAGGCCTCGGCGGTCGCCCGGGCCTATCCGGGCGGGATCGTCGACCTCTCGGTAGGCACCCCGGTCGATCCGGTGGCCCCGGTGATCCGGACCGCCCTCTGCGACGCCGCCGGTATCCCGGGCTATCCGACGACGGCGGGAACCCCCCAGTTGCGGGACTCCGTCGTGACGGCGCTGCACCGCCGTTACGGCATCACCGGGCTGCCCCCCGAGTCGGTCCTCCCGGTGATCGGCACCAAGGAGCTCATCGCCTGGCTGCCGAGCCTGTTGGGACTGGGACCGGCTCAGACCGTCGTCGTGCCGGAATTGGCCTACCCCACCTATGAAGTGGGTGCGCGGCTGGCCGGCGCGCAGGTGCTGGCCGCGGATTCGCTGACGCAGCTGGGTCCGCTAATCCCGGCGCTGGTCTACCTCAATTCCCCGAGCAATCCCACCGGCCGGGTGCTGGGCCCCGACCATCTGCGCAAAGTGGTCCAGTGGGCCCGGGAGCGGGGCGTGCTGGTCGTTTCCGACGAGTGCTACCTGGGTCTGTGGTGGGATGAGCAGCCGCTGTCGGTGCTGCATCCCGAGGTCTGCGGCCAGGACCACACCGGACTGCTGGCGGTGCACTCGTTGTCCAAGACTTCGTCGCTGGCCGGGTATCGGGCCGGATTCGTCGCCGGGGACCCGACGGTGGTCGCCGAACTGCTCGCAGTGCGTAAGCACGCCGGCATGATGGTGCCCGGCCCGGTGCAGGCCGCGATGGTGGCCGCTCTCGGCGACGACGAGCATCAACACGCTCAACGCGAGCGGTATGCCCATCGGCGCGGAGTGCTGCTGGCCGCGTTGTCCTCGGCCGGGTTCAGCGTCGAGCACTCCGAGGCCGGGCTGTATCTGTGGGCGACCCGCGGTGAGCCGGGCCGCGCCACCGTTGGATGGTTGGCACAGCGCGGCATCCTGGTCGCGCCGGGGGATTTCTACGGTCCCGGTGGTGCCGAGTTCGTCAGGATTGCCCTGACCGCCACCGATGAGCGGGTGGCGGCGGCGGCCGAGCGGCTGGCCGGCTGACCCGCGCCGAGCGTCGCGCCGGGGTGAGGCCGGTCGGGTGTCAGTTCATGTTCCAGGGTTCGCCGTAGGTGGTCACGATGTCCCCGGCGCTGGAGACCAGCCGTGCGTACGGGCGCAGCATCACCCCGCCGGCGACCCCGGTGATCGACCCGTGGGCGTTGGCCACCGCGACCTCACCCTCGGCACCCTCGATGTCGATAGAGGTGGTGGCGACCTCGGTGATGCCCTGACCGTTGCTCAGGTCGGTGCTGATCGAGGCGCCGGGGAACAGGTTCGGGGTGATCACCGAACCCAGCGGGTCAAAACCCAGCGGCGAGATGGACACGT
>VERS01000673.1 GCA_018882545.1 Mycobacterium sp. | reverse complement strand
GTGGAGGGCGGCGAGCAGGCCGCGGCGGCCGAACAGTTGGAGAAGGCCCGCGATCTGGTCGACCTCACCCTCGGGGAGGCCCGGTCGGCGATCAGCGGCCTGCGCCCGCCGGTGCTCGACGACCTCGGCCTGGGTGGCGCGCTGGCCAGCCTGGCGGCTTCCACCCCCGAGGTGGATCTGGACCTGCATCTCGACGACGCACGGCTGCCCGAGCACATCGAGGTCGCGCTCTACCGCATCGCCCAGGAGTGCGTGCAGAACGTCGTCAAACACTCCCGGGCGCTGGTGGCCACCGTCGCGTTCACCGTCCGGGACGGGGTGACGCGACTGGAGATCACCGACAACGGGGTCGGCTTCGACGCCGCCGGGGTCACACTCGCCGCCGGCCGCGGGCTGCCCTCCAGCGGTTACGGGATGCTCTCGATGGCCGAACGGGCCGAACTCGTCGGCGGCACCCTGGAGGTCCGGTCGCAGCCGGGAACCGGGACCGCGGTGTGTGTCACCGTGCCCATACCGCGCGACTTAGATCGCATACCCGCGCGCGACGGCTCCGAACCGTAATGTTTGCAAGCAGTTTCGCGCGGCTTTTCCGTTCCGTTCAGCGCGCCGCGACGGTAGGCTGTCGAACTACCGGGCACGACAACCGCAGGCGCTGAAAGCCGCGCGCGGACCGGCCTCGCCCGGTGGTGAGATTGCGAGAGGAGCCCTCCAAAATGGCATCAGTTCTGTGGTTTCAGGGAGGGGCGTGTAGTGGCAACACCATGTCGTTCCTCAATGCCGACGAGCCCAACGTCGTCGACCTGATCGTCGACTTCGGTCTGGAGGTGATCTGGCATCCCTCACTGGGCCTGGAACTGGGCAACCAGGCTCAGAAGATCTTCCGGGACTGCGCCAGCGGAGCGCGGCCGATGGACGTCTTCGTCTTCGAGGGCTCGGTGATCGAGGCCCCCAACGGCACGGGCCGGATGGACATGTTCGCCGACCGCCCGATGAAGGACTGGGTCACCGAGCTGGCCAGCCAGGCCGGCATCGTGGTCGCGATCGGCGACTGCGCCTGCTGGGGCGGGATCCCGGCGATGGAGCCCAACCCCTCGGGGTCCACCGGGTTGCAGTACCACAAACGCAACAAGGGCGGCTTCCTCGGCCCGAACTTCAAGTCCAAGGCCGGCCTGCCGGTCATCAACATCCCGGGCTGCCCGGCACACCCGGACTGGATCACCCAGATCCTGGTCGCGCTGGCCACCGGCCGCACCAGCGATATCGCCCTGGACGACCTGCAGCGGCCCGCCACCTTCTTCAAGACCTTCACCCAGACCGGCTGCACCCGGGTGCAGTTCTACGAGTACAAGCAGTCGACGATGTCCTTCGGCGAGGGCACCCGCACCGGCTGTCTGTTCTACGAGTTCGGCTGCCGCGGACCGATGACGCACTCGCCGTGCAACCGGATCCTGTGGAACCGGCAGTCCTCCAAGACCCGGGCCGGCCAGCCCTGCTACGGCTGCACCGAACCGGAGTTCCCGCACTTCGACCTGGCGCCGGGCACGGTGTTCAAGACCCAGAAGGTCGCCGGGGTGATCCCCAAGGAGACCGGGACGGGCACCCGCAAGCTGTCCTACATGGCCTCGGCGGCGGCCGCCCGACTGGCGGCGCCGAAGTGGAGCAAAGAAGACATGTTCGTGGTCTAGCCACGCCGAAACCCGACCACAACAACTCCCGGAGGAACCATGACCGCCCTTGATCTCCACGTCAGCCCGCTCGGAAGAGTCGAAGGTGACCTCGACGTCCGGGTCACCATCGAAGACGGTGTCGTCACCTCGGCCTGGACCGAGGCCGCGATGTTCCGCGGCTTCGAAATCATCCTGCGCGGCAAGGATCCGCAGGCCGGCCTCATCG
>VERS01000672.1 GCA_018882545.1 Mycobacterium sp. | reverse complement strand
GTCGAATACCACCGCGGCCGGGGACGGCGGGGATGGTGGGGACGCCGGGGTGGCCGGGGGTGGGGCGGCCGGCGCTGACGGGGTGGATGGTTCGGATGGCGGCTGGGTCGCGGTGGGTGATTCCGATGCGCAGGGTGTGTGGGGCCGCAATCAGCTGACCGCGACGCCGTATCAGGTGTCCACGCGGGCGTTCGGTTATGACGGGAGTTTGGGTGCGGCGGTGGATTGGGCCACCGGTGCGCAGGTGATCGCGTTGCGGGGTACCGGGATCAGCGGGTTCACCTCCTCGACGTCGCTGGGGTCGACGGGGTGGAAGTTCCGGTTGTGCGATAACTGCACGCAGTGGACGTTCGGGCAGGTGGCCACCGACACTGACGGCAACACCTTCTTCAGCAGTCTGGGGGCGTTGGGGGCGGGTTCGTTTACGTTGCAGTCCAACAACGCCGGGACCAACCTGGGCCGGTTGACGGTGATGCAGCCCAATGGCACCTCGGCGCAGGGTGATCTGCCCGCGGGGGCGTCGAGCCCGGTGTATGTGGTGCGGGGTGCGGGGTCGATGGAGGTGTATCTGAATCTGGACACCATCGGGCCGGTTTCCCTGAGTGTGCTGGGGGCGGGTAAGACCGGGGTCGGGTCGTTCGGGTCGCGGGTGGAGACCGCGTTCTACCCGCAGGATGGTGTGCTGCAGGAGGTGTTGGTCTACATCGGGGTTCCCGATGGGCGGGACGGCACCGACGGGCAGGCCGGCGGGGCCGGCGGGAACGGCGCTGATGGTGGGGCGGCGGGGTCGGGGGGGACCGGCGGTGGGGGCAGCGGCGGGACTGACGGGGCGGCCTCTGAGGGCGGCGCCGGTGGGGTCGGCGGGGACGGCGGTGACGGGTTTGACGCCTCGGGTCTGAGCGATGGCAGCGCGGGTGGGGCGGCCGGGTCGGGCGGTAACGGCGGTGCCGGTGGGGATGCCGGGACGTTCGGGTCCAACACCGCCGGGCTGACCGGCGGGGCCGGCGGGGCCGGCGGGAACGCGGGGACGGCCGGGGGCGGATGCAGGAGCCACCTCCAGGATCCACCCGACAGCTGCTTGACAGCTACCGGGCCCGAGTCGAGTCTCGCGTCCTCGGAGCTTCGGGAGGACCCCCTGAGACCGGCCCAGAGTCGGGGAGTCCTGAGAACCCCGAGCGTGGCGCCACCGCTATCCGGCCAGAGAACGCCCGACTGGGGGGTCTCGGACCCGAGGGGGCCGACTTCATCTTCCCGTGCCGCCCACTCGAGACCGAGGAGCGTGAGTCCCGTATAGGGAACCTCGGCCGCGTACCAGTCCAAGCCACCCAGTCCCTCGACCGGCTCGAGAGCCAGCCCGGGGATCAGCCAGATCCGGCCATCGGGCCGCAGGTAGCCCGCCTGAAGCCTGTCCAGCAAGGCGAAGGCAAACGAACGGTTCCTGCCGGCCTCGGCCCTGGTGATCCCGGGGTCGGCCGCAGACGCGAGAGCGGCATACGCCGTCATCGCCAGGGTCCAGGACTGGAGGTTCGAGCGACCGGCCCAGGCGATGTCGCCATCCGGCGAAACCAGGAGCCTGGCGGCCCTGATTGCCCGTCTCAGGAGTGACCTGAGCCTGTTCTTCAGGGGCGGCTCCGTCACTCGAATGGCCCTTGCGGTGAGGGCCGACGAGAGTGCCAGATAGGCATTCGGCCATGCCGGAGAATCCGAGAGGGAGTTCACCGGACCATCCGTCCCTCCGGCGCCGGTTGGCCGGGAGGCGATCCAGCTCTCGATCCACTCACCTGCCCGGAGTCTCGTCGTCCGGGGACTCCGAAGGATGGGTGAAGCTCCCTTCGGAAGCGGCCGAAGCTCAGAGGCGATGGCCTCGAGCCAGACGAGGTGCTCGATCAGAATC
>VERS01000671.1 GCA_018882545.1 Mycobacterium sp. | reverse complement strand
CTCTACAACGGCGCGGTGATCGCCGAGATCGTGCGGTCGGGGGTGGGCGCGCTGCCGCGAGGGCAGAGCGAGGCGGCCGCCGCACTGGGCCTGAGTTGGGGTCAGACGATGCGGTCGATCCTGCTTCCGCAGGCGGTCGCCTCCATGCTGCCGGTCCTGGTGTCCCAACTGGTCGTGGTGCTCAAGGACACCGCCATCGGCTACCAGATCACCTTCTTGGAGATGGTCCGCCAGGGCACGGTGATCGGCTCCACCTACGGCAACTACGTACCTGCGCTGATCGTCATCGCGGTACTGATGATCGCGCTGAATTTCGCCTTGTCGGCAGCGGCGACTCGACTCGAACGCCGGCTGCGCAGATCCAAACGCGCCGCAGAGCCGTTGCAGGCCAACACGGTATTGGAGCCAGGCGACTAGTCAGCCGCGGCCAGCCGTCCACGCAGTTCCGCGCAGCGTCCGAGCAGATCTGGCGTCGGCGGCTGGTAGAAGGACAGCACCGCGTGCTGACAGCCGAGTTCGCCGTAGCGCGGCAACAGCGCCAGTTGCTCCTCGACCTGGCCCGGCTTGCGCGGGTGCAGGAACAGCTGGGCGCCCCGGCGCACCCGGCCCGGATCCCGGCCGACCTCCTCGCAGGCATGGTCGAGTTCGGTGTTGGCCCGGCCCCACTGGTCCGGGCCGTCGTGGCTGGGCATATTCCATTCGTCGGCGTGGCGGGCGATCACCCGCAGCATCTTTGGCTTCGAGCCGCCGATGACGATCGGGGGGTGGGGACGCTGTACCGGTTTGGGTTCGCACAGTGCATCGTCGAGGGTGTAGAACCGGCCGGCGAAACTGACCGAGTTTTCTGTCCACAGCCGGCGGATCACCGTGAGTGCCTCATCGAGCAACGCGACCCTGGTTCCGGCGCTGGGGAATTCGATGCCGTATCCGCGGTGCTCGTCGGCGTGCCAGCCCGCGCCGATACCGAACTCGAGCCGGCCGCCACTGATGTGGTCGACGGTGACCGCCATCTTGGCCAGGACTGCGGGGTTGCGATAGGTGACCCCGGTAACCATGCATCCGACGCGGACACGGCGGGTCGCAGCCGCCATCGCGGCGAGGGTCGTCCAGCCCTCCAGAGTCGGCGCGGCGTGCTGCACCAGTCCGTAGAAATGGTCGTAGTTCCACACCGCGTCGAAGCCGAGTTGGTCGGCCTCGCACCAGAACCGTTCCAGTTCCGGGTAGGCGAACGTCGGCGCGAGCTTGACCGAAATCCGCATGGAGCGAGCCTATGACGGCTGGGCCGGACCCGGGGTCAGACCCGGCGACGCTCCCGTTCGGCGGCTAGTTCGTCGATGACCACCGCGACGGCCATACTCTGGCTGAAACCGCGGCGGGCCAGCATGCCGACCAGTCGCCGTGTCACCTTCGCCTCGTCCCCGTCGCCGAGCACCTCACGCCGAAGCCGGCGTTGGACGAGTTGCTCGGCACGGCCGCGTTCGGCGCCGGCCTCGATACCGTCGAGTGCCGCGGCGATCACGTCCTCGCCGACGCCCTTGGTCCGAAGCTCGGCCGCCAGGGCACGCTTGCCTTTCGAAGCGTTGGCCTGCCGGGAGCTCACCCACTGCTCGGCGAAGTCCTCGTCATCGACGAGTCCGACGGACTCCAACCGGTTGAGCACCGCCTCGGCGGTGTCCTCGGGATAGCCGCGCTTGGCCAGCTGGCCGGCAAGTTCCGCCCGGGTCCTGGCCCGCACGGTGAGCAGGCGCAAACACAGGGCGTGCGCCTGCTCGTGGCGGCTCTCAGAAGTCGACTGGGGCGGGCAGGACGTCATCGCCGAGTTCATCGGTCACCACGGCCCCGATACCGAGCTTCTCCTTGATCTTCTTCTCGATCTCATTGGACACATCGGGGT
>VERS01000670.1 GCA_018882545.1 Mycobacterium sp. | reverse complement strand
GGGTGATGGCCTCGCCCAGCAGGCGGCGCGACCACAGCGCCAACCGGCTGCGCTGCCGGCCGCTGGACTTGACCGCCGAGACCACCTCGGCGACGACGAACTGCGAGTGCACCGTCTCGGCCAGCACCGAGCGCACCACGTCGGCGACCTCCACCGGCAGCGAACCGGCGATGGCCAGGTACAGATCGGCGGCCATGGCGTCCCCGACATAGGTTTTGACCAGCGCCTCCAACCAGGTGCTGGGGGTGGTCAGCCGGTGGTACTGCTCCAGCGCCGGGGCATACCGGACCATCGCCGGCAGCACCTCGACGCCGCGGCGTTCCAGGGTGGCGGCCAGCAGTTCGTAGTGCGCCATCTCCGCGGCGGCCATCCGCGCCATGTTGATCCGGCCGCGCAGGTCCGGGGCCATCCGGGCCTCGTCGGTGAGCCGGTAGAACGCCGCCACCTCGCCGTAGGCCAGCAGGCCGAACAGTTCGTTGATGCCGGGGTGGTCGGCCGGGACCGTCGTCCGCGAAACCGCCGGCGTGGCCTCCATGTCCGTCACTGTAGTCCCGGACGGGTATGCTCGACCTCGGTAATGTGCGTGCACGCCGCGGGCCCACCTCCTCGTCTTTCTTCGTCACGGGGGCGCGAGGCCCGCATTCGCGAAGTCCGAACTCGTGCGCGCGTGACAGCAAGTACGAGGAACGACAACGGAAGACAATCCATGACGCATCTGCACACCCACGCCCCGACCAGCTTCACCCAACTCGGTGTCCGCGAGGAGATCGTCCGCGCGCTGGCCGAACAGGGCATCGAACACGCCTTCGCGATCCAGGAGCTCACCCTGCCGCTGGCCCTGGCCGGCGACGACCTCATCGGCCAGGCCCGCACCGGGATGGGCAAGACCTTCGCCTTCGGCGTACCCCTGCTGCACCGCATCACCGGCCCGGGGGAACCCGAACTCAACGGCACCCCCCGCGCCCTGATCGTGGTGCCGACCCGCGAGTTGTGCCTGCAGGTCTTCGACGACCTGACCGGAGCGGCCAAGCACCTCAAGGCCGATGCGGGCCGTCGGCTCTCGGTGGTCTCCATCTACGGGGGCCGCCCGTACGAGCCGCAGATCGAGTCGCTGCAGTCCGGCGCCGACGTGGTGGTCGGCACCCCGGGCCGGCTGCTCGACCTGGCCCAGCAGGGCCACCTGCAACTCGGCGGACTGTCGGTGCTGGTGCTCGACGAGGCCGACGAGATGCTGGACCTGGGCTTTCTGCCCGACATCGAGCGGATCCTGCGGCTCACCCCGGACTCCCGGCAGACCATGCTGTTCTCGGCCACCATGCCCGACCCGATCATCACCCTGGCCCGCACCTTCATGACCCAGCCCACCCACATCCGGGCGGAGTCCCCACAGTCCTCGGCCACCCACGACACCACCGAGCAGTTCGTCTACCGGGCGCACGCGCTGGACAAGGTGGAGATGGTCGCCCGCATCCTGCAGGCGCAGGGCCGCGGATCGACGATGGTCTTCACCCGCACCAAACGCACCGCCCAGAAGGTGTGCGACGAACTGGCCGAGCGCGGCTTCAAGGTCGGCGCGGTGCACGGGGACCTGGGCCAGATCGCGCGGGAGAAGGCGCTCAAGGCATTCCGGGAGGGCCAGGTCGACGTCCTGGTGGCCACCGACGTCGCCGCCCGCGGTATCGACATCGACGACATCACCCACGTCATCAACTACCAGATCCCCGAGGACGAACAGGCCTACGTGCACCGGATCGGGCGCACCGGCCGGGCCGGCAAGACCGGGATCGCCATCACCCTGGTCGACTGGGACGAACTCGAACGCTGGTCGATGATCAACAAGGCACTCAACCTGGACTGCCCGGATCCGGCCGAGACCTACTCCAACTCCCCGCACCT